>CAZTLZ010000032.1:0-24259 GCA_964614665.1 uncultured Maribacter sp. | reverse complement strand
CCTTCGTCTTTGATATTTGTCTCTTAATAATTAACCAAAGTATACAAATACGAAAGATTATGAAGAGAACATTACTATGTATGACACTCGCATTTTTTGCGTTTGCCGTAAGCAATGCCCAGTCCGTATTTACGGGTATGGTATTGGATGAGAACAACAATCCCTTACCAGGGGCTTCGGTTGTCATTAAAGGAAGTACTACCGGTGTAGCTACTGATTTTGATGGTAATTTTGAAATCGAATTACCCAACGGAGATGAAACCTTGGTGGTTTCTTACATTGGCTATTTGGCCAAAGAATTGGAAGTTGCAGGACAATCAAGTGCAACAGTTCAACTTTTACCTGATGCACAAAATTTGGATGAGGTTGTGGTTACTGCCTTGAATATTACAAGAGATGAAAAATCATTGGGATATTCATTGCAAAAAGTAGATGGTGACGATGTTTCACAATCTACCAGTACCAACTTGGTAAGTACACTGTCCGGACGAACAGCGGGGGTACAGGTTGTAACAAACGGAACCGGCCCTGGACAATCGTCATCTGTAGTTATCAGAGGATATTCGTCTATGAATGGCGATAACCAACCCTTATTCGTAGTAGATGGTATTCCCATTAATAACAATACGGATACAAGAACCAACACCTTGGGAGGGGCCAGTAATATGAATATCGATTATGGCAATGGGGCATCTGAGATAAACCCCGATGATGTTGAATCGATATCGGTCCTAAAAGGAGCAAATGCAACGGCACTTTATGGTTCGCGTGCGGCCAATGGAGCGGTTATCATTACGACCAAGTCAGGAAAAGGGAAGAATGGTTCTGGGGTGTCGTTCAGTTCTAAAACGACATTTGAAACCATGCTTAAAGGTCCAGAATATCAAAGGGTTTATGGGCAAGGAAAGAACTTTGACTTCCAGTTTCTAGATGGTTATGGTAATGGAACATTCGACGGTGTGGATGAATCTTGGGGTCCTAGGTTAGACGGCACACTTAGAGCACAACATAATTCGCCAACCTCTAATGGCCTTAGAGGAGGTGACGTACATGGATTGGACTTCGTATTAGGTTCATCCGGGGTGGATTTGACACGAAGAGGAACCATTACACCTACTCCGTTCATAGATCCGGGAGATCCAGTAGAAAATTTCTTGGAAACAGGAAGAACCTTGGTCAACAGTATTTCTTTTTACGGGGCAAACGATAAAGGAAATTATAGAGTGGGGTATACCAACTTGGACAATCAGGGCATATTGCCCAATACAGGGTTGAAAAGAAATACAATCTCCTTTTCTGGTGATTATGACCTAACGGATAGGTTACATGTTTCCTCAAAAGTAAATTATGTAAGGTCAGATTCAGATAACAGGGCCGTAAATGGATACGGTACCGAATCAGTTATGTATCTTTTTATCTGGTGGGGGCAGAGTGTAGATGTGAACAGCCTAAAAAACTATTGGCAAGATGGTTTAGAAGGGTTCCAGCAATTCAACTACAACTACAACTATCATGACAACCCATACTTTACGATGTATGAGAACACCAATGGTCTTGGTAAGGACAGGATTATTGGAAATTTGTCCGCCACTTATGACCTCACAAACGATTTGAAGTTCATGGTAAGAGGCGGTAGGGATTTCTTTTCGGAATATAGATTCATAAAAAGGGCCTACTCAACACAACGTTTTCCAAATGGACAGTATAGAGAGGACAAAATCAATTTTCAAGAAACCAATTTGGACTTTTTGCTGACCTATGACAAAACAATACAAGAAGACTGGAAGGTGAACGTGAATTTTGGAGGCAATAGAATGGTTCAAAAAAACCATTTCAACTCTTTAATGGCCAATAAGCTCTTATTACCGGGAGTGTATTCTTTCAACAATGCAGATGGTGCATTGGTACAACGAATCGACAGACCTGAAAAGCAGATAAACTCTTTATACGGGTTTGCACAGCTCGGATGGCAGAGCAAAGTGTATTTAGATTTAACGGCACGTAACGACTGGTCATCTACACTTCCTTCCCAGAACAATTCATACTTCTATCCTTCTGCTTCCTTAAGTGTAATACTATCCGATTTAATGGGTACGACAAACAGAGATGTATTAAGTTTTGCAAAGCTTAGAGCGGGTTGGGCGCAAGTAGGTAGTGATACCGATGCCTTTAAATTATCAGATCCTTATTTGCTAGGTGCACCAGTGGGAAGCAATCCTACGGCTAGCCCTTCCAACTCCTTACCGAACTTTGATTTAAAACCAGAAATTCAAACCTCTTGGGAGGTAGGAGCTGATTTCAGGTTCTTCAAGGACAGGGTTTCTTTGGATGCGACATACTATAACACGATTTCCAAAAACCAGATATTGGATATTGAACTGCCTGTAACATCAGGGAAGACTTCAAGAGTTATCAATGCCGGTGAAATAGAGAACCAAGGTGTAGAACTATTGCTTGATCTAATTCCGGTGCAAACTGCAGATTTTCAATGGAACACTACATTTAATTTTGGATTGAACAGAAATAAGATTCTAGAACTTTCAGAGGGTGTGGATAAATACATTTATGGAGGTAATGGAATAGACCTTGTTGCAGAAAAAGGAGGTTCTTTGGGTGATATGTGGGGAACTGGCTTGCGAACTGTTGAGGATGAGAATAGTCAGTATTTCGGGCAGGTCATCTTTAATGAAGGTCTTGTGCAACAAGACAATACCCTTCGAAAAATTGGAAACTTCAACCCGAATTTTACTCTTGGGTGGAACAATACCATTACCTACAAAAACCTATCCTTGAACTTTTTGTTTGATTGGAGACAAGGTGGTGAGTTACTATCTCGAACACGTCTTATTGCTGCTACCTCTGGTAACGTGGTTGAAACACTATGGGGAAGGGATCCGGAATTTGGCGGACCACACCCGGGAATAGCCGACTCAGGGTTGTCATATACAAATGATAGTGGGGCGCATACTGATGGTATCATCGGTGACGGCGTAAAACAATTGGAAGATGGTAGTTACGTGCCAAATGACGTTATCGTTGCTGCTAACGCTTATCACAACAACAGATATCGAAGAGGAAATGAAACAGAGGGTATTTATGACGCTACTTTCGTTAAACTACGTGAAGCAAAACTTACCTATGCATTACCATCTAAGCTAGTTGAAAGGCTACAGTTAGAGAGTATGTCCGTTTCACTTATAGGAACCAACCTTTGGTTGTGGGCCAAAGAATTTAACCATGGCGATCCCGAATTACTCTCTTTTGGAGGAGGTTCTTATGTGCCAGGGGTGGAAAATGCTACCGTTCCAACAACCAAAAGCCTTGGTTTTTCACTCAATTTAAAATTCTAATACTTTCTTTTAATTCTTGAAATTGAAAATATCCATTAATAGAGACTAAAAATATTTGAAATGAAAAAAATAGTATTAACAACAGTAACACTACTTATGCTGATGTTCGTTGGCTGTGATAAGTTCGATGTTGACAATAATAACCCAGATGTTGCATTGGACATAAGCAACAATCCGGAGTTGTTACTAACGCAATTGCAGCGGAATGCCGTGAGAAGATCGGTGGGTGATTCTTGGAGCGAAGGAAACCTTATGGGGCAATATGGCGCCCGTATCGTATTTACATCTTTTGACCTTTTTGACTGGGGATCCCAATCAGGTACTTGGGAAACGTATTTCCAACGGATCAGGGATGCTAAAGAATTGGAAAGAATTGCAACCGAAGAAGAAATTCCCAGTTATGTGGGAGTCTCGAAAGTGATGCAAGTATGGATGTCAAGCATCCTTACCGATATGTGGGGAGATATTCCTTATTCTGAAGTTGCCAAGGCCAGTGAGGAGAATTTTTTCCCAGCCTATGATACGCAGCAAGCGATTTATACCGATATGTTGGCGCAGTTAAAGACCGCCAATGATATTTTGGCAGGTACGGATTCGTCTTTGAAAGGAGACTTGTTGTATGATGGAGATCTTTCGTTATGGAGAAAGTTTGCAAACTCTTTACGGTTGCGATTGGCCTTGAGATTAAGCAAGGTTGATGCTTCAACAGCAGAATCGGTAATTAGCGAGATATATGGAAACCAAGCACAATACCCCATTATGACATCCAACGATGACAATGCCACAATGAAGTTCTTGGCTTCCAACCCAGATGCGCATCCCATTACCGAGGAATCAGTGTATAGGGTTGGCTCATACAATGAGTATCGAATTTCAGAGAACTTTGTTGGTGTTCTTGAAGGTTTTGGAGACCCAAGGTTGGACTTTTTTGCCGATCCTACTGCAAATTCTGTTGAAGCCGGGACTCCGACCATACAAGGAATGCAAAATGGTATTGTTGATGGACCTGCTTATGAATACAAGGGAGGGGATGCATTTTTATCTAAATTCAACATAGATTACTTTTACTTGCAAGCGAATGCCAATGAGGCTAGGCTTATGACCCATTCTGAAGTTGCCTTTATTTTAGCAGAGGCTTCTCAAAGAGGTTGGATCAGCGGTAATGATCAAGCCTTATATGAAGAAGGTATCCAATCGAATTTTGACTACTGGGCGGTTGCCTTGCCAGCTGATTATTTAACTCGGGTCGGCGTCTCTTATGACGGAGCTTTGGAAACTATTATTAATCAAAAGTACATTGCCTTGTTCTATACGGATTATCAAGGGTTCATTGAATTCAAAAGAACTGGTTTTCCGAATACCATTGCTCCTGGGCCGGATGCATTTTATTCCACATATCCCAGCCGATTTGAATATCCTGGAGAAGAAGAGGCTTTGAATGCGGAAAATTATAATGCAGCCGTATCAAGAATGGGCAGTGATGAAATTACTACCAAAGTTTGGTGGGAAAATTAAGACCCATGCTAAAAATCAGAAGAATTCTAACAATGACCGTAGGAACCCTGTTCCTATGGTCTTGTTCTTCTAATACGAAAAAAACAAACGAAAAACCTACAGGTATTGACCATGTAGTGGTCATTGGTGTAGATGGGTTGAGCTCGGATGGTGTTCTAAAAGGAGAAACACCCTTGTTGGATAGTTTGATGCAAAATGGGGCATATACCCTTTATGCAAGACCTGTATTGCCTTCAAGCTCTAGTCCTAACTGGGCCAGTATGATTATGGGGGCCGATACCGAACAACATGGGGTAACCTCTAATGGATGGGAAAAATTCGATCATCAATTGCCACCTATCGTAGCAACTGATGGAGGCACTTTCCCTACGATATTTACATTGTTCAAAGACCAACGGCCTGAAACACAGGCAGGAGCCATTTATGATTGGGATGGTTTTGGTAGATTGTTTGAAAAGAGTGATGTCGATTTTGACATTGATGGTGACCATGAAGATGGTACTACCAAAGAAGCAGTAGCCTACATCAAGGAGCATAAGTCTGATTTTACATTCATACATCTGGATCATGTAGATCATGCTGGGCATGCTATGGGGCATGGTAGTCCAGAATATTACGAATCCGTACACAAGGCGGACTCATTGATTGCAGCGATTGTCAAGTCGACAAAAGATGCAGGTATCTTTAACAGCACTATGTTCTTGATTTGTGCAGACCATGGTGGAATTGGTTTTGGCCATGGCGGAGAGAGTCCTGCGGAAATGACCGTACCCTTTATGCTTTATGGAGCAGGAATCAAAAAAGGATATAAAATAGAGGAAACAGTATATCAATATGACAATGCGGCAACCGTAGCATATGCAATGGGGTTAAGGATGCCTCAATCTTGGATTGGGCGACCTGTAAAAGGAGCTTTTATTGGCAATGAAAAACCACTTCTTATTTATAAACGAAAAGAAGTAATGACCAAGCCAAAGATTTTACCTGATGCGGGATATTTTGAACCAGGTGGTGGGATTTTCAAAGCAGATTCGGTCGAGGTTGTAATACAAAATCCGAACAGTAAAGGCAAAGTACGGTATACCTTGGATGGTAGTACCCCAACATTTGAAAATACCCAGGAATATGTAGCCCCCTTTTACGTAAAACGGACTACTTTGATCAAGACAGCTGTTTTTAACGATAAAAATATTGAAAGTACGATTACAGAAGGTAGTTTTAGATTGGTACCTACTGCCAAGGAAGCTCCTGTTACGTACCGTGCGTATCATGTGGATAAAATAGAAGTGCTGCCTGATTTTACAAACTTGAAACCAGTTAAAAAGGGAACGGCAATGGAGTTTTCACCTAAAGGACTCTTAGGGGAGCAATTTGAAGCCGAGCAAGTTGCAGTCGTTTTTGAAAGTTACCTTGCTATTGAAAATGAGGGCAGTTACAAGTTTTTTACCAATAGTGACGATGGAAGTAAATTGTACGTGGACGGTAACTTGGTAGCTGACAACGATGGCGATCACGGAGTAAGGGAACGCAGTGGTAAGATCAAGTTGAAAAAAGGGAAGCATTTGGTTCGGGTAGACTATTTTAATGGAGGAGGAGGCTACCATCTAGATGTAAAATATGAGGGCCAAGAGATACCAAAACAGATTATTCCAGCTAATAAGTTGTATTTGAAAAAATAATATAGGATGATGCTCATAGACAATAATACCAACCAAGCAAAGTATAGGGGAGTCTCTAAAAGGGTTTCCCTTGCTTTTCTTTTTGTATGCTGCGCACTTTATACCAACGCTCAAACGAAAACCCTACCTGATTGGCAGGAAGGTTTTTTAGATATTCACCATATCAATACAGGTAGAGGTGATGCGGCTTTTACCATTTTTCCAGATGGTACAACCTTGTTGGTGGATGCCGGGGACATGTCCGAAACGCATCCAAGAACAACTTCTCAAAGGAATGCCAAATTGGTACCCAATACATCAAGAACAGCACCGGAGTGGATCGTTGATTATATCGACCAGTTTCGTCCAAAAGAGAAAGAGAGACAGTTGGATTATGTGCTCATAACCCATTATCATGATGATCACTTTGGAGAGATCGACGCGCTTCGAAAAATTGCAAAAGGAGGCTATCAACTTACTGGGATCATGGAAGTAGGAACGTTGATTCCCATTAAAAAATTAATCGATAGGGGCTTTGAATATCCTATCGACTTAAAAGATGCCAAAGTACAATCTGAGGAACGATTCACCAGGGATAAGTACGGAATGATTCCGACCCTTAAAGAATATTGGAAATTCATCGAGTACCAAAAAACTAAAAACGGACTTGTGAGCGAACCGTTGAAAGTAGGTAGCAACAAACAAATTATATTAAAATCCAATCCAGATAGGTACTCTTCTTTCTCGGTTCGGAATATTGCATCCAACGGAAATGTATATACAGGTTATACCGACAACGATTATTATTCTATTTTTAAGAAGGGAGACTATCCAGGAGAAAATCCACTAAGTAATTGCATTCGCATAGATTATGGCAAGTTCAACTACTTCACCGGAGGGGATATTTCCGGTATTGACGGTTTGGGAGAGGCTAGCATCAATTCGGTAGAGGCCAATGTAGCGCCCACAATAGGCCCGGTCGATATAGCGGCATTGAATCATCATGGTAACCGAGACTCCCAGAACCCCTACTATGTAAGAACGGTAAGACCTCGGGTATGGATCCAACAAAATTGGACGGCCGACCATCCTGGGGAAGAGGTAGTAAGAAGAATGTTTTCGACCACTTTATATCCCGGTGAAAGGGATGTATTTTCAACTGTTATGTTGCAGGGAGCAAAAGATGTTATAGGAGACAAACTAAATCGATATAAAAGCCAGAGCGGTCATATTGTAGTAAGGGTTTACAATAACGGCGCCAACTACAAGATATTTGTATTGAATGACAAATCTGAAAAGCGTGAAATAATCAAAGAAAATGGACCATACACATCAAGATAGCCAACTAAACGGCTTTATGAACAGGGTAGAGGGAGATATCAATTTTACACCTGCAAGGGGAGAATGGCTAGAGAATGCAGTTACCAAAGATGCTAAGACCTTATTGAAAAAGGATGCTGAATTTTTTCTGCACCAATCCATGTCCACCCCATGTTTGGACGTATTGGCACACTGTCAAGGGGCGTACATCGAAAACCTTTCCGGAAAAAAGTACTTGGATTTTCATGGCAATAATGTCCACCAAATCGGTTTTTCCCATCCTAAACTAATTGAAAGACTGTCGGAGCAACTGTATAAGTTGACGTTTTCAACCAGAAGATTTACCAATGAAATAGCGATTGAGTTTGCCGAAAAGTTGGTTTCTACCATGCCGAAAGGATTGAACAAGATTTTGATGACGCCCAATGGTAGCTCGGCAATCGGGATCGCTTTAAAGTTGGCACGGGCCGTTACGGGCAAGCACAAGGTAATCTCCTTTTGGGATTCTTTTCATGGGGCTTCCTTGGATGCTATCAGTGTAGGTGGGGAGTCGGTTTTTAGAGAGCATATGGGCCCCTTGATACCCGGAGTAGAACGTATACCCCCACCCATCACCTATCGTGGAATTTTCGAAGGGAATGAAGATAAGGCACTTGAATATTTAGAGTATGTTCTCAGCAAAGAAGAAGGTATCGGGGCTTTTGTAGCGGAGACTATCCGAAATACCGATGTACAGATGCCCTCAAAAAAGTTTTGGCAAGAAGCTCGTAAGCTTTGTGATAAGCACGGTGTTTTGCTGATACTTGATGAGATTCCCATTGCCTTAGGTCGAACGGGAAAATTGTACGCCTTCGAACATTATGGAATTGTACCCGATATACTTTGCCTAGGTAAGGGATTAGGAGGAGGGATTTTTCCTCAGGCCGCAATAGTAACGCGCGCTGAGTATAATAAATTCCAGCATATTTCACTTGGTCATTATACACATGAGAAAAGCCCACTAGGAGCCTTGGCAGGGTTGACCGTCCTTGAGATTATCGAAGAAGAGGAACTCTTGGACAAAGTAGTCAAAGATGAGGACTATATGAAGTCCGAATTACAGAAAATGCGCAAGAAGTTTTCGCTGATCGGCGATATACGAGGAGTAGGCCTTTTATGGGGTATTGAATTAGTAAGTGATAAAGTAACAAAGGAAAAGGCCGTTAACGAAGCGGAAGAGATAATGTACGAATGTCTTAGAAACGGACTCAGTTTTAAGGTGTCACAGGGGAATGTCTTACAACTATCCCCAGCACTGACGATTTCTAGGGAAGAATTGCAACGAGCATTGAAAATAGTTAAGAATGCGTTTTTAAAAGTTAGCACCATAGCATGATGAAGAAAATAGTTTTAGTACAGTTTTTAGTTTTTTGGGGAGTAGCGAATCTAGTCGCACAAAAAAAAGAAACGACATTTTTAGTGAAGCCCTACCTACAGGATGCAGAACCGACGTCCATAAAGATTATGTGGGAGACCAGTTCTGAAGGCGAAAGTATCGTTGAATGGGGGCGTACCCCCAAGCTGGCTGAAAATACCTCGGGAACTTCGTATAAAGTTGATTATGGGCCTTCTCGCCTGCATGAAGTGCAGCTCACTGGTCTAAAACGATTCACGGAATACTACTATCGGGTACGGACAGGAAAATTAAAATCGGCTATTTTTCAATTTAAGACCCCTCCCTTTGCTAATGAAACCGGATCATTCAATCTGGTCGCAATGAGTGACATGCAATTAGATTGGCAGCATACCAATAAATTTTCAGAGGTTGTAAATGAAGGAATCATCACATATTTAGCAAATGAATTTGGCGGTAAGGTGCCCGATAACCTAGCCCTGGTCATGGTTCCAGGGGATTTGGTAGAAAACGGTTCTAAGTATCACCAATGGAAGGACCACTTTTTCAATCCAGCTGAAAAACTATTTGCAGAAGTTCCGGTATATCCCGTTTTGGGAAACCACGAGCGCAATTCTAATTTTTATTTCAAATATTTTGCGTTGCCGGAGAATGGCACCCCCGCTTATGCCGAGCATTGGTGGTATAAGGACTATGGAAATGTGCGGATCATCGGATTGAACTCGAATGATGGCTATGCGGACAGCAAATATCAATTTGATTGGTTAGAGAAGGTTCTTGCAGAGACAGAAAAAGAAGATGATATCGACTTTGTTTTTGCACAATTACACCATCCACATAAATCAGAACTGTGGATTCCCGGTGAGCGGAAATCCTCCGGAAAGGTGGTGAAAATGTTAGAAGAGTTTTCAACGAAAACGGGGAAACCCAGTATCCACTTTTTTGGGCATACCCATGGTTATTCACGTGGTCAGTCTAAAGACCATAACCACTTGTGGGTAAATGTGGCCTCGGCCGGTGGCGCAATCGACAATTGGGGCGAGTTCGAAGGACGTGACTATGACGAGTTCACCGTTACCCAAGATGAATACGGTTTTGTAATGGTCTCCGTAGACGCTGATGCCAGTGATCCTAAAATAACACTCAAGAGAATCAGTAGGGGCAACAACCGCGATGGAATCAAAAACAATGAGATAACGGACAGCGTTACCGTCTTCAAAGTGACAAAAAAACCGGAAACCCCCAATGTGATATCCCCTAAAGGAGAGAATGTGGATTATAGGAATACGGTGCTTAAGGCAAGCCCATTCAAAGGGAATAGACCGAAGGCCTTTCATGCGGCATCCCAATGGCAGGTCTCCAAAACAAAGGATTTTGAAAAACCTGTTTACGATAGCTGGAAACAATATCAGAATTGGTACTACATGGAAGATCGTCAAAAGAACGATGACCTTACCGATGAGGTAACAGCACTTTTAGAAAGGAAGACAACCTATTATTGGCGGGTACGATATCGTGATCAATATTTGAATTGGAGCGATTGGTCCGAAATAGCAATATTTAAAACAAAATAAGAACACCATGAAAAAGATCAACCTATTCGTAGTAGTTGTGCTGTTAGCCAGTTCGACAATGGCCCAGAATAAGAGCCCAAAAGTGGTATTGATTACCTTGGATGGACTCCGTTGGCAAGAAATGTTCGCAGGCGCTGACCCACTTCTAGTTGGGAATGCGGCCTATGTTCATGATACCACAGCTCTAAAAAAGCGTTTCTGGAGAGCCACCCCTGGTGATAGAAGAGAGGCCTTAATGCCTTTTATCTGGAAAGAAGTTTCCAAAATGGGCCAAATACACGGAAATAGAAATTTGGGAAGCAAAGTTGATCTGACGAACAAAATGTGGTTCTCCTATCCTGGGTACAACGAAATTCTCTCGGGAAAGGCTGACGACGAACGGATCAATAGCAATGATAAGATTCCAAATCCGAATATGACAGTTTTAGAAGTTGCGAATAATGACCCAAGGTATAAAGGCAAAGTGGCCGCCTTTGGTAGTTGGGATGTGTTTCCGTTCATCATCAATGAAAAGCGTTCAGGAGTACCCGTAAACGGGGGGTATGAAAATGCTACGGGAAATAATCTTACCCAAACGGAAAAAACACTGAATAGGATTCAGAGACAGGCCCCGATTATATGGGAATCTGTAAGGCTTGATGTGTTTACCCACAATTTTGCTATGGAGGAGATGAAGAAGAGCCATCCTGAATTTATGTACATCTCCTATGGGGAGACCGATGACTTTGCCCATGATGGAGACTACCAAGCCTACTTGAATTCAGCAAATAATACGGATGCTCTCATTAAGGAATTATGGGATTTTACACAGGGCGACCCTTTTTATAAAGACAATACCTTGTTCATTGTTTCGACTGATCACGGTCGTGGTACGGATCCTTTGGAAAATTGGAAAAGTCATGGCAGTAACATTGCTGGCTCCGGTGGAGTTTGGCTAATCTTTTTCGGTGCAGCGGTTGCTCCCAATGGGGAGATTAAAAAAGAGGAGCAACTATACAGCAATCAAATAGCACCTACGATAGCCAAAACTTTAGGATTGAAAGGTAGTTCCGTTTCCGAAAAAAAGAAGGGATTCGACGTTTCGAAAGAATAGTTTTTAGATAATCTAAACTTCAAGTTTAGTTAACTTCTATAGAACTAAGATATGCGAATTTTGAAACTGATTATTGAGTTAGTTTGATTTGTGTTAGTTTAAGTTAGTTGGTTGAAACCGACATATATTTTATATGTCGGTTTTCTATTTCTTCAAACATCTTGCAAATAGCGTGTAAGGCTTCATTTTTATTCCTTCATCATTTTCCATGTGAAGCTTGCCAAAATTGCTCCGATAATCGGGGCAATTAAATAAATCCATAATTCAGAAATTTTACCTGAAACCAAGGCAGGAGCAATTGATCTTGCAGGATTCATTGACGCACCGGTTATAGGCCCTGCAAATAATGCCTCCATAAGTACAGTTCCTCCTACCGCGATTCCCGTGAATTGATGTACTGCTTTATTTTTATTTTGACTAACGAAGAGAATTACGACCATCAAAAAGTAAGTTAGAATCACCTCTAAAACAAATGATTGCTGCCAAGACCCGAAAGGGATAGTGGCTCCTAGAGTTTCATGTTCTCTAAATAACAACCTTAAACTTGCTGAAGCCATAAAAGCACCGATCAATTGTGCAATTATATATCCCATCAGCATTTTTTTTTCAAACCTATTGGTGAACACAAATGCAATGGAAACCGCGGGATTTATGTGCGCCCCTGAAATAGTCCCAAACGAATAGATCATTACGGTAACTATTAACCCAAACGTAATCGCGATTCCTACATGGCTTACAACTCCGTTGGTAACATCGTTAATGACAATCGCGCCAGTACCGGAAAATACAAGCGCGAAGGTACCGATCATTTCCGCTATGTATTTCTTCATATTTTTTTGATTCGACTGAGTGAAAAAAGGACCTCCCTACCAATTTGTCTTACTCTTTCGTCATATTTTTCTTCCTCCAAACTTGTTTCATCGAATTCTTTTGGGTCATCATAGGGCAAGGACAGTCTAAAATCACAGCCAAAAACAAACGGACAACCCTCATCTGCTTGAGAACATACCATGATTGCCGCAAAATTTTCCTTTGGATTGGGCTCTTCTTGATATTTTTTTGAAAACGCGAGATAGGGTTCTTGTCCTTTCTTCCACATGATATTGTATGTAGGATTGTCCTGGTTTACATCTTGGCTAGTTATCTCAAAACCAATTCTTTGAAAAGCCTTTACGGCCCGAATGTTAAATGCCGTCGCCTCTGTTCCACCGGAAAAGGTTTGGATTTCTGGTAATTGGAAATATTCTGCAGCTGCTGCTAACCAAAGTTGCCCAATATGGCTTCTTCTAGAATTGTGAGTACAGATAACGATTAACTTAGGAACTTGATCTTCTTCAATTTTATCCGAAATATAATCACTCAGTAAAAGCAAATTGTCTTTTCTATCCTCCGGAATCTGATCGAACTCTTTTTCAAGTTCTTTGCAGATCGTTTCTATTTTTTCGAATAGGTTCATATCAATATTATTCATTTTTCATCTTTTTTGAACGAAAGGAATTAACTCGCCAATTTCGGTTTTTCTTTTTCATCCTGTTGAATTCTGATGTTAAGTTTCTTTTAACTTTTATTGTGACAGTTGAAGCACTGTGGAAAACCCCTGTTTTAGTTTGATTGAGTTTTTAAATGCTGATTAAAAATTGGATGATAGCTTTGTGGAAAGTGATAGCTTCATATAGTCCAAGTTTGCCAAAGCCTTTTTTGTAAAATCAAACAAACTTAAACAGCGGTCCAAATTCTGATTCTTGTAGGCTACTTTATAGTAAATGTTATTGTTCAAGAAGTCGGTAAGGGCCCGAATGCCATGAAGAAATGGTAAGAGTATTGCTCCATAAGGTAGGGCCGTTATTTCTCTTGAAGTTAAAAAAGACCCATTAATAGCTAGACCATCAACGAAAGCATCAAAAAGGTTTTTCTCAAAAGTTATTTTGCAGTGGTCCTGTTCATCTTCAGTTGCTGTGTTGACAATAGTGCGCACGGCATCACCAAAGTCATAGTGGAAATGACCTTTCATAAGCGTATCCAAATCAATTAGGCAAAGTGCTCTTTGAGTTTCTTTTGAAAAAAGAATATTGTTGAGCTTGGTGTCGTTATGGCAAATTCGAATTGGCAATTCTTTCGGGGTCATTTTCTTTAGTTGCAAAAGCATTTCATTGGCAAACGAAATAGCCTCCTTTGCAACTTTCTTTTTTTTTGCACTTGATGTTGAAAGGGCCCTTTCAAATTGTTCCTCACGCAAATCGAGACTGTGGAAATTTGGGATGGTATCGACGTATTGGTCTTTGTCGGCGTTTTGTAATAAGGTATGAAAAGTGCTTATGATTTTTCCTGCTTCAAAAGCGATTTCTGAAGAAGTAGTAGTGTTATGTGTTGTGCTATTCTCAATATAGGTCATAATGCGCCAGTACCCTGACGTTTCTGACCAATAGGTTTTGCCTGCTACGGTACGAATCAACTTAACTTTTTCGTAATCTTCTGAAATCAGATGGTTGAGAGCAAGGTCAATATTCTTCATCAAACCGTCGATATTCTCAAAAACACCATGATTTATGCGCTGAAGAATATATTCTGAACGTCCATTCAAAGAAACCAAATAAGTATCATTGATATAGCCAACATGGAGAGCGCTGAAAGTATATGTTTTTTGCTCTAAGCTAAACTTCTTGAGGATACTCGTCAAATCGCCCTGTGAATGTATCCTCATAATTCTATTTCCACAAAGGGGAAGGGTACTTTCCGCTATCAGTTTTTTGCCGTAAGTTTTCCACTGCTATTTCTCTATCACTGGCATAAGTTACACCAAACCAATTATCTTGTGATGGTAATACCTTAACATCTACAAGGCCTTGTAACAAAAGATTTTGTATGGTCTTGGGAATATAGAGTTCACTAGTTTTGATCATATGGTCATCATCTAAAAACTCACGGAATTCCGACTCGATAACATCAAAAATTTGAGGGCGACAAATCCAGAAATTCATACTTGCCAGTTCATCACCGGTATATTCCATTCCAGAATCGGCATCAATCACTTTATCGTCCTCCTGAGTTAACTTTAGTCGTTCATCCACTGAAATCAAATTATCCCCATCTGTCATGCAAACTCCCCTAGATACTGATCCATGTTCAGAAAGTGTGTCTTTTAGGGTATAGCCAACAAGCGCATACTGATTTTCTCCTGAAAATTCCCTCATGAAATTGGCGGCATTCGCATATGCTGATTGTCCATAAAAATCGTCGGCATTGATAACACAGAAAGGTTGGTCGATAACATTTCTGGCTGTCCAAACTGCGTGGGCCGTACCCCATGGTTTCGGACGCTCACCTGTAAAACTAACCCCATAGGGTAAATCGGTGATTTCTTGGGCTAGGACATTCAATTTCACAGTTGATGGCAAACGATCCACTAAATGATCTTCTAAAAACGAGACATTTTCTTTTTTAGTAATGACCACAATATGGTCTATTCCGTTTTGGATTGCATCGTACATGGCGAATTCCATTAAAAATTCACCACTTGGACCTAAATCATCGAATTGTTTTAGTTTGCCATAGCGGCTTCCGCTTCCTGCGGCCATTAAAAGTAAAGTCATTAGTTATAGTTTTTGAAGCGTAAAAATAGCCATTCGAGTTTTATTTTAGAACCAGCTTTTATGAAATCTATATTAATTTCATAGTCGTTGGATCCCAATGTACAGGCTGTTCTTTATAGTAGCTCTCATTGGCAAGTAAGGCGGCACCTGCTGCCCGTAGTCCGAAAGTAGGGTTCTGAACAATAGTGCCTTTACCCCGTATTCCTTTAAAGAAATTGTAGAAGTGATCGTAATGTCCCCCCTTATAGTTTTTAGGGGCATTCCAAGTGGTTGTTCCGGTTTCCAATTGTGATGCCCTGCTTTCTAGATTCTGCGCAGCATAACCCTCCCTGATCTTTTGCTGTGTTTCCTCAGTGTAGGCTATCATGGAATACCCTCCGGGGACCATCCCTAATTTTGATCGGGTCAGTTTCACTGAATTTTGTCCAACTTCTAGCTCTCCCTCGGTACCGATAATTTTGAACCCACCACCACCACCTGAACCTGCAATGAAATTGATTCGGAAAACGGCATTGAATGCTGAGTGTGTTTCGGTTTTTGGATAATCATAGAGTGTAATACTGACATCGGGTACGTCACGGCCATCTTTCCAATAGCGGAGTCCTCCCGTTGCCAACGCTCGATTTGGTCCATGTGAGCTGATAACATGGTTGAGTGTAGAGAAGGCATGGACGAAAAGATCACCAGCAACCCCTGTTCCGTAATCCTTGTAATTACGCCATCGAAAAAAGCGTTTAAGTTCGAAAGGTGTTTTTGGAGCCCTTCCTAGAAATGTATCAAAATCGATTGTCTCAGGGTTTGCATCCGGAGGAATGGGATACTGCCACGCACCCTCAGCGGAATACCTGTCATTGTACATGTCCAACATCACGATTTCACCAATTGCACCCTCGGTATACAATTGCTTTGCCTTTTCGTTACCCAATGATGACATCCCCTGACTACCGATCTGACAAATGGAGCCGGTTTGTTTTTGTGTTCTTATAATATCGTGGCCTTCATCGAAATTCTGTACCATTGGCTTCTCGCAGTAAACAGCTTTACCTGCTTTCAGCGCATCGATTGTAATTTTTTTATGCCAGTGATCAGGTGTGGCCACTATTACCGCATCAATATCTTTACGTTCCAAAAGTTTGCGATAATCCCTTGTCACAAAAATGGCATCTCCCCAAAGTTCTTTGGCACGGTCTAACCTACCATCGTATAAATCACAAGCTGCAACCAGTTTCACCCCCGCTACTTTCAAGGCAGCCGTGGTATCGTGGATACCCTGGATACCTGATCCAATGAGGCCCAGTTGAATTTGGTCATTCGCTGAAAACGACTTTGTTTCATAGGTTCTTTGAAGTAGCAGCTGTTGATCATATGGTGAGGCACTCCATACCAAGGGCGCCGTTGTAAGTGCCGCAGAGCCCAAAGTTGCCTTTCTTAAAAATGACCTTCGTGATTCCTCTTTTTTCATGCTATTAGTTTAAACTGGAAAAGTGTATTCTAAAATAAGGATTTAATTCCTATTTCGATGTTCGTAAATTTTCATGAATAACATGGTCGACATTTTTTGAGCTCTGTTTTTGGCAATCCAAGCGGTATCTCCTTCGAACAACGTATCGATGGTGGAAAACCAAAGGTTAAGCCATAACCCGAAATGCTCCGGGGTTATCGATTGCTTCATCATATCATCTACTTCTTGATGCGCGCTAACAGGGTTGCCCTGATATTTTCGATTTAAAAAAAGTTGGGTTTCCCAAAAATCCGTAAGTAATTCAAAATGCGCTTCCCAATCAGATATGATGCCATTAAAGATGGGGCCTAAGCGGTCATGTTTCCTGATTTGGGAGTAAAAAGTCTCCACCAGCAATCTGATATCCGCCCTATTTTGAATATCCCTTTTTGTTTTCATTACATTGGATTGGAGAACTAAATATAGTCATTTAAAGCGTTTGATTTTGAACCTTTTTAGTTCTTTGATACCCTTGTTTATTTGTAATTTCGTAAAAACTTTTCGATGAACCTACCCAAGACCACAAAGAAACGAATCGTAATTATCGGTGGTGGCTTCGGCGGTATTTCGCTGGCAAAGAAGTTAAGGGATTTCGATGCGCAAGTCGTGCTCATCGACAAGCGGAATTACCATACTTTTCAGCCCCTTTTGTATCAGGTTTCTACAAGTGGATTGGAGCCTGATTCCATTGCTTACCCCATACGCAAGGTTTTGAAAAAACTAAAGAATTTTTATTTTCGTTTGGCATCGGTAGAATACATAGATACCGATTCAAAGGTCATCCAAACCGATAAAGGTTCCTTAACCTACGATTATATCGTTTTGGCAACAGGCACCAGAACGAACTTCTTTGGCAATGCTGAAATTGAAATGCATGCCATGCCGATGAAGACCGTTCCACAGGCATTGAATATTAGAAGTTTGATGCTTCAGAATTTCGAAATGGCGGATGATTCTGAAAACGAAGCTGAGCGAAAGGCATTGTTGACTTTTTGTATTGTGGGGGCAGGGCCGACCGGAGTTGAGATGGCAGGGGCTTTTGCTGAACTGAAACGAAACGTTTTTCCGAAAGACTATAGACATTTGAACGTAGAGGAGATGGAAATCCACCTTTTTGAAGGTAGTGGCCGTGTACTTTCCCCCATGAGTGGGAATGCTTCTGAAAAGGCCGCGGTATTTCTTAAGAACCTTGGAGTTAAGGTCCATGTGAATACCAGGGTTGTGAGTTACGACGGGAGCGTATTGGTGACCGACAAAGGCGATCAATTGAAAACCAAAAACCTCATTTGGGCTGCTGGTGTTACCGGAGCGATAGTGAAGGGATTCGATTCTTCAAAACTTATGGAACGACAGAACAGATACAAGGTAAACCATTTCAACCAAGTAGAGGGTTTCGAGAATATTTTTGCTATCGGGGATATTGCCTATATGGAGACCGATGATTACCCCAAAGGACACCCTCAAGTAGCACAGCCGGCGATTCAACAGGGAGAGCTTTTGGCGAAGAACCTTGATCTGCTTTTTAGGGGCAAAGCGATGAAACCATTTTCGTATGTCGATAAGGGAGCTTTAGCTACGGTGGGTAGAAATCGGGCCGTGGCAGATTTGGGCAGGTTCAAGTTCGGTGGCTTTTTTGCCTGGTTTATTTGGATTTTTGTCCATCTAATGGCACTTGTAGGGTTTCGGAATAAGGTCATCGTATTCTTCAACTGGATGTACAATTATATCAATTATGATAAAGCGGCCCGTTTGATCATAAGGCCATTTAAAAGATAACAGTAATCGGAAGGGGAACCGATGAAAATCCGAAAAGCTTTCTTATCTTTGCCTTGTTGTGTTGTGTCTCAATGTTCAATTTGAACTTGAGCCAATGAAAGGCTTTCCATAAAGGGAGGCTTTTTTTGTTTGCTCCCTCTCCAACTGATTTTGACTCCTTTTTTCTGTTGTCAATCCTTTAAGGTTCAGTACGTTTCTATGAATTTTATGTACGCTTTTCTTCATTTTGCTTCGAAAAGGCCCAACGTTTTTTTCTGAGTTGTAGAAACATTGCAATTCGTTTGGAGATTGCTTTTGAAAGGCCTATTTGTTGTATTTTTAAAGGAAGTATAAATAGAAGGAATATGCCATTATATCACAAACTTGGTAGCATACCAAAAAAGCGACATACACAATTCAGGAAAGAGGATGGTTCTTTATATTATGAACAACTGTTCGGTACTATCGGTTTTGACGGAATGTCTACATTGATGTACCATTTACATCGTCCAACCCAGGTGAAGGAAGCAGGTAAAACCTTGGATATCGCCCCTCGGGCGGCAGTGGCGTATAATATCAAATCACGATTGTTGAAAGGACTGGAACTCAGACCTGAACACGACTTTCTGGAGAGTCGGAAAACTATCCTTTTTAATTCGGACGTACATGTGGGACTGGCAGCACCGACAACCTCAATGACAGATTATTTTTATAAGAATACCGATGCTGACGAGTTGCTTTTCGTTCACAAGGGAAGCGGAACCTTGAAAACCCTTTTGGGGGAAATCCCATTTGAATATGGAGACTATATTTTGATTCCCCGGGGAATAATTTACCAGATTGAATTTAACGGTGAGGACAATCGTTTGTTGATCACGGAATCATACCATCCCATTTATACACCGAAACGATATCGCAATTGGTTCGGGCAGCATTTGGAACATTCTCCATTCTGTGAGCGCGATTTTAAGTTACCCCGGAATCTACAGCCCCATGACGAGGAGGGAGCGTTTTTGATGAAAGTGAAGAAACAAGGTCAATTGCATCATTTGACGTATGCCACCCATCCTTTTGATGTGGTAGGCTGGGATGGTTATAATTTTCCGTATGTGTTCTCCATTCATGATTTTGAACCGATAACAGGGCGGGTACACCAACCACCACCGGTACATCAGACTTTTGAGACCTCGGCTTTTGTGATTTGTTCTTTTGTGCCTAGATTGTACGATTACCATCCTCAGGCGATTCCCGCTCCCTATAACCACTCCAATATAGATTCTGATGAGGTGTTGTATTATGTCGATGGGGATTTTATGAGTCGTAAGGGGATAGACCAAGGTTACATTTCCTTGCATCCTGCGGGAATACCCCACGGGCCACACCCTGGAACGTATGAAGCCAGTATAGGTAAAGAAGGCACTAAAGAATTGGCCGTGATGATCGATACGTTCAAACCCTTGCAATTAACCCAGACCGCATTGGACCTTGATGACGGAACCTACTATCGATCTTGGTTGGAGTAAGTTATCTGTTTTTCAATTCTTTGATTGCTTTCGCAAAGTCATCGCCAATACGTTGCCTTGATGCATCAGGGTTAGCATATAATTTCCCATGTGAAATGGTTCCTGATTGCATGCTTGCATCCGAAGCATAAAGTAGGGTGGAAGCCATATTTTCAAAAGAGGTAGTTGTCAGTAAGGGGTGGGAAAGATCATAGATAGCGGCATTGAAAGGCTCCCCGATCTTGAAGAAATCGGCACAGGAATTTCCCATGGCCTTTCTACCAGTGGTAGTGGCCATTTGCAATGCAAACAAACCACTATCATTTTGATGGGGAGCACTATACGTGTCCCGCTTATGTGAAATCAGGCGTTGTCCATAATCCAAGATCCGAAGTTCTTCCATGGGGTTGAGTCCGATGTGACTGTCGGTGCCGATACTCCATTTTCCACCTTCTTCCTGGTATTTGCGTAACGGAAATAGTCCATCGCCCAGGTTACCTTCCGTACTAGGGCAAAGTACCACATTGGCATTACTTTTTGCCAAGGCTACGGTTTCAGAATGGGTGAGATGTGTGGCATGGACCAAATGGAACCTTTCATTGAGATCGATATTGTCCAGAAGCCATTCCACAGGTCTTTTTCCTAAATAGGCCAAGGCATCGTCGATTTCTTTTAATTGTTCGGACACATGAATATGAAAGGGAACATTCTGTGGGCCTGACTTTGCGATTTCGGCGATAGTTGAAGGATCTACCCCGCGCATTGAGTGAATGCCGATACCTATATTGGCATGTTCGTATTGTTTACAAGCTTCGGCGGATGCTTCCCAAAGTAGTAAGTAGTCATCGATGGTGGGGGAAATAAAGCGCCTTTGCCGGTCATTGGGGGCTTGTCCGAATCCTCCTTTTTGATAAAAAATCGGAACCAGGGTAATTCCAATTCCTACGGTTTTGGCGGCATTGATCAAACGACTTCCCATTTCCGCTAGGTTGGCATAAGGTTTTCCCTTTTTATCATGGTGTATATAATGAAATTCGGCCACATTGGTATAGCCGTGACGTCTCATTTCGGAATACAACATGGTGGCGATGGTTTCCATCTGATCCGGATCTACTCCTAGGGCCAATCGGTACATGGCTTCCCGCCATCCCCAAAAGTCATCTTGATCACCTGCTCGGGAGTGTTTTTCCGCCAAACCCGCCATGGCATATTGAAAGGCATGGGAATGTGCGTTTTGAAATCCGGGTACGGCAATACCGTTTCTGGTTCCAAGTGGATTATCCTTTGGGTCAAATTCGGAAATAGCGGTAATATTCCCTTTGTCGTTAACGGTAACCTGGGCATTTTCCATCCATCCCGTATGCTGTAGTAATCCTTTTAAATGATAGGTCGTCATTAGAGGTCGTTTACTGATTTTATTAGGTTTTGCAAGGTTTCCCGAAGTACTTTTTTCACTTCGTTGGCGCGCTCTTCGTTATAGGTAATTTCATTATCATCCATATACAGGATCTTGTTCATTTCAAGCTGTAGGGCATGTACGTTTTCTTCAGGCTTTCCAAAATAACGTGTGAGGTGTCCCCCTTTAAAGGGCGTGTTATGGCTTGGCTTGAAAAGACCGGATCGCAGACCTTCCAAAGCCGTGTTGATCAATTTGGGATGAGCTGTTTTCTCGTCGTTATTTCCTAGAATCATATCAGGAAAGACATCTTTTTGTATCGTGCTTACCAAATGGCGTATGGAATGGGCATCCCATAGCAATACCTTTCCAAATTGTTTTTTCCGTTCCGCGATAAGGTTTTCCAACTTTCTGTAATAGGGCCAGTAATAGGAATCCTGCCTTCTTTTGGTTTCTGCTTCATCGGGTTCATATTGGGGCGATTTGTATAGGGGATTCCCGTAAAAATCGGTCACTGGGGTGTTGGTCGTGATAAGTCGGCCATCCGAATAAAGCGGGACACTTTCAGGGTCACGGTTAAGGTCGA
Source organism: uncultured Maribacter sp. (assembly GCA_964614665.1). Lineage (GTDB taxonomy): Bacteria > Bacteroidota > Bacteroidia > Flavobacteriales > Flavobacteriaceae > Maribacter_C. The sequence continues at coordinate 2,026 of CAZTLZ010000032.1, read as the reverse complement.
TGACCCATCTGCTAAGATTAGCCTTGACAAGGGTAATACCCATGGACGGGGCAAAATCGTACAATTTATGAACGTACCAGTCCGTATCATCCAAGTGTTTTCGCATCCTCCCATCGTAATGACTTTTTAGTTCGGACGGAAATTTTGTTCCTGCATGGGGAACACTTATGATTATCGGAACTATTTCTGTGGTAGGTGCTGTAATCTTGAATAATTCCATGTTTCAGTTCTGTTACGAAGGGTTTTTAAAAAAGCTCGTCCAATAAGGTGTCCTCTACCAAATTTGGAAGGGTGATCTTCAACTCTGGCGTGCGTTCCATTTCCCTTTTAATGGCAAACAAGGCTTCGTCGTTACGGGCCCAACTTCTTCTTGAAATGCCATTGTTCACATCATAGAAAAGCATGTTCCTCAATTTTCGGGAGGCATCTTCAGAACCATCCAAGACCATTCCGAAACCACCATTGGTAACCTCGCCCCAGCCAACACCACCACCATTATGGATGGATACCCATGTGGCACCCCTAAAACTGTCACCGATTACATTCTGTATCGCCATATCTGCAGTAAACTTACTGCCATCATATATGTTACTGGTTTCCCTGAAAGGGGAATCGGTGCCACTTACATCATGATGGTCACGCCCTAAGACTATGGGAGCCGAGATTTCTCCCGAAGCAATAGCCTGATTGAAGGCTTCGGCTATTTTGGCCCGACCTTCGGCATCGGCATACAGGATTCGTGCCTGTGAACCAACGACCAACGCATTCTGTTCGGCTTCTGAAATCCATTTGATATTGTCCTGCATTTGTTGTTGGATTTCCGCCGGAGCATTCCCCTTTATCTGTTGCATAACCTCCAAGGCAATGGCATCGGTCTTTTGTAGGTCTTTGGCATTCCCTGAAGTACATACCCAACGGAAAGGACCAAAACCATAATCAAAACACATGGGGCCTAAAATATCCTGAACATAAGAGGGGTATTTAAAATCAATCTTGTTTTCTGCCATTACATCGGCACCTGCACGGGAGGATTCCAACAGAAAGGCATTCCCGTAATCGAAAAAGTAGGTGCCTTTTTTAGAATGCTTATTGATTGCGGTAACCTGTCTGCGAAGGGATTCCTGTACGTTTTCCTTGAACAGCCCTGGGTTCGCACTCATCTGCTCATTTGCTTCCTCAAAGCTCAACCCAATAGGATAATAACCTCCTGCCCAAGGGTTATGCAATGAGGTTTGGTCCGAACCTAGGTGGACAAATATGTTTTCCTTATCGAAGCGTTCCCAGACTTCCACAACGTTGCCGATAAAGGCAATTGAAACAACCTCCTTTTGATGAATGGCCTTTTGGGTTCTAACGACCAATTCATCTATGGAGTCGATCAATACATCTACCCAGCCTTGTTCGTGTCTTTTGGTGGCTGCATCCCCATTGACCTCTGCGCATATCGTTATACACCCGGCAATAGTACCCGCTTTGGGCTGGGCGCCGCTCATACCACCAAGACCCGCCGTCAAGAAAATTTTTCCTGAAGGGGTTTCCCCCTTTTGTAATACCTTTCGAAAAGCGTTCATCACCGTAATCGCCGTACCATGAACAATACCCTGCGGACCGATATACATATAGGAACCTGCGGTCATCTGTCCGTATTGGGTAACGCCTAAGGCATTGTATTTTTCCCAATCATCAGGTTTCGAGTAGTTGGGAATCATCATACCGTTGGTAACCACCACTCTTGGAGCATCTTTCGAGGAAGGGAACAAGCCCATGGGATGCCCTGAATAGCTATTCAAGGTCTGTTCGTCGGTCATAGTGGCCAGATACTGCATGGTGAGCAGATATTGCGCCCAGTTTTGAAAAACGGCACCATTACCACCATACGTAATCAGTTCTTCGGGATGTTGCGCTACCGCGGGATTCAAATTGTTCTGGATCATCAGCATGATTGCCGCTGCCTGAACTGTTTTTGAGGGATATTCGGTAATAGGGCGGGCATACATTTCGTAATCGGGCTTGAACCTGTACATAT
>CAZTLZ010000031.1:0-24423 GCA_964614665.1 uncultured Maribacter sp. | reverse complement strand
TGCATTTTCATCCCTTCTTTGTCCGCCGGTACATCTGTTGTCTTGCCTTTCTTGTATGAGGCTATTAGGGCGGATAACCCATCTTCAGTTTTTAGTTCACAGTCCATGGCACGGCCTCGGAAGTAGATTTTTTCAAAAGACATATCATTTAAATCTTCAGAAACAATAATCCTAAGTTCTGCACCAGTACCACTTTCTTCTCTACCACCAGACCATGTTTGAAACGTACTTTGGCCTATTACGAATGGAATATCACTTGTTTCTAGCTTTTTTTGAGAAGTACAATTTATTAGGCTAAAGACTATAGTTGCTAAAAAAATATTTTTCATTGAATTGTAATTATAAATCATGAATCATTTAAACATAGAACTTTTTAACCAGTTACTTTAAACTCGAAAACTTCAGATTGCGAGGTGTTCCCATGTGCGTCTGTAGTAATAACTCTCCAATAATAGATTGTTCCAATGGTAACCGCGACAACCATGGTAACTTCAGTCGTAGTACCTAAGCTCTCTGTGGGCGTTTCATCGGTTCCAAAGAAGACTTCGTATTCGGCAATATCGTCATCAATATCGGTTCCATCCCATTCCAGGGTTACCGTACCACTACTATTATTTACATCGGCTCCCCTGATTGGATTTAACGCTTCTACGGGAAACGGAGCATAATTTTCTATTCCAGGTCCTTGATTGTAGAACTTGAATTTAGGGCTTTCGGCCGTAACACTTGTACCGGTTGCTTTTGAGATTATAAACCACTCATAAGGGGTTCCTCTAGCTATGGTAACATCAGACTCTACTGCACTTACAGCGGTTGTGCTGGTTTGATTGGTACTCATATTTCGAATGCTTAGCACATAGCTGTCGGTATCCTCCGAAGCATTCCATTGAAAGGTAACCCTGCTTGTAAGTTCATCGACAACCACACCCTCATTACATTCCGTATTGTCCTCGGGAAAAATCAAAGTGGTTGCTTTTGGATCAGGTACCACTTGAGAAGGAGTAGGGGATGGCGAGTCATCACCGCCACCACATGATATGATGAACAGCGAAGAAACCAACCCTATTTTATATACTATTTTCATTTTCTTATTATTTTATAGGTTAGGAGCTTGTCATCTGTTTTTATATTTAAAATATAAATACCGGTTGCAAGTCTATCAACATTGAATCTGACACTATTATCACTTACTTGAATCGACTTCTTGAAGACCGTGGAGGTACCTCCTGTATTGAACAAGGACAACTCAACTTCTCTCTTGCTCAAATTACCCAAGAAAATGGTCAAATCACCTTCTTCGATGGGGTTTGGATAGATAAAAACTTCACTACTCAATAAAATAGTCTCAGTATGTTCACCTTGACATAGTTTATCGGTTTGAATTGTTAATTTACTTTCAACATGTTTTAATGGTAATGTTATTTTATTCTCTTTAGTACTAAAGACCTTATCATTCAAAGTGATAAAGTATTCATCGCCACCAGAAAGATCTAACGTAACTTCACTATCTAAACTACTTACTTTCGAAGAAACCGATAGGGCTTCTGGTTCATGAATATTGATATCAAAGCAATTTTCGTACTCCCCATTTTCAGCCAAGGTGATGCAAATGGTGTACTCACCAGCCTCTAAACCCTCGAATGATGTCATGTCGGTAAAATCATTAACAATAGGGGCATTTCCACCACTTAAGGTCGCTGTATAATTAAAGTTTTCCGTAGCGTTAATCGATACACTTCCATTATTACTGGCTATACACGACTCTCCTCTTGTAAGGACATTAAAATTGTTAAAGGGTAGAGAGAATACTTCACAGCCAGTGACATCTATTGCTGCACCAGGTGGAGTAGTAGGGCAAGTATCCAATGCATTGGCCAAGCCATCATTATCAACATCATCATCACAAGTATCTCCTATACCATCGCCATCAAAATCAGCCTGATCAGGATTGTTTGTAAATGGGCAATTGTCTTCAAGGTCTAGTATACCATCATTATCATCATCTGGGTCGCAAAGATCTCCGTCACCATCATTATCATTATCGGCTTGGTCGGCATTAGCTACCAAGGGGCAATTATCATCCCCATCTAAAATGCCATCGTCATCATCATCTTCATCATCCACAAAACCAGTGATAGTAAAATCGTCTAGTATAACACCTTCTTGATTTGTGAATGGGTCAGATTCAAAAACAATTCGAAACAAAATATTGTTCTCTGCCGTAAGATCGTCTTCGCCCAAAGCAGCATTTGCCACAAAATCATAGCTATATTCGGTCATTTCTGCATTTGTACCTGTCCATTGACCTCCCGGGCAGACCTGGCAATCATCATCATCTCCTGAACTTAGATTGGTTCTGTCACTTATAAACCAATTTGGCTGACTGTTTGTGGTACCTAAAAGATTCCAGTTGGATCCAGCATTTATTGAATATTCTACATAGACAACATCCCAATTGAATTCCAAGTCATAGGCCATACTGAATTTAAGTTTTGGAGCTAAGATTGTTGTTAGGTCATAACATTTACTCAGCAGGATGGACTTGGTACCATCAGGGTGATTACCATCTAAGTTGGTACCATATACCTGTGTACCTGAACTAGCGGTATTTAGAAGTGTCCCTGTAGGCACCCCTCTTTCCCATAAAACTTCATCAGATCCTACATTGTAAGGAATAAGATCTAGATCCGAGTCGTCCTCGAATGTGTATATGTCATTAACTGCTGCAGTTTCGTTTAAAAAGAAATTACTTTTTGCCGTATTATTGTCATCAAAGGCATCATTGGCTATAGTCACGGAAGTTTCCAAAGTAATTCTTCCAATTGTAAGTGGGTCGAATGAAGGAAATGAAACCGTGGTCATTTCTCCGGGAGCAAGAGTACCATTCCAATCAAAATTTATTGGAGCATCACCATTTAAGTTATAAGTTACGTTAATGGTCGTTATAGGATTCACACCCATGTTTTGAACTGTTATTTCTGGCAAGGTTCCATTACAAAAAACAGCATTTTCATTGGGTAAAATACTCACCACTCGAATGTCGTTGTCCGGGTCTTGGATCGGAATCGGAGACTGCCAAATTCCTCTGCCATATGTAGCTGCTGTAATCAAGCCGGCATCTAAGGAGATATCTAAATCACTTACCGCTGTATTTGGGAAACCTGTAAAGTAATCTTCCCATTCCGTTAAAGTATCATCAATTCGATATACTCCAAGGTTGGTGCCAACAAAGACTGGGTTATTGTCGTCTCGACCTTGATGTACTATAGATAAATAGGCTTGATCTGCAGGCAGATTTCCTGTAATTTCCTCGACAGTTTCAGTATTACCGTCAATGGTTAACTTAAAAACACCTCTTAAATTCTGTTGAAACCGTTGTGGAGTACCGACCCGATTGGAAGTCGTAACATATAAAACATTTCCATCTGAGCTATTAACTGTTAAATCAGAAATATCGGAATCGAAGCTGTGCAATATTGAAAACGTATTCCCACCATTTTGACTTCGAAAAATAGTGCTGTTATCAACCGCATAAACTAGGTTGGGATTATTAGGGTCAATTTCTAAGTCGTCAATATTCGTTGACCCCACACCAGATAACTTTTCCCAAGCGTTTCCCGCAAGTTTATAAACCCCATCAAAGCCAGCATAGACCTCGCCTTCACTACTAATTGTTAGTGGAGTGATCCAATTCCCTTGAACCCCTGGTGCTCCAACGAATCCAATTGACTGCCCTGAATTGTTAGAGATAAAAAGAGGGTCGCCGAACTGTGCAAAACCATAAATAAGATTACTGTTAGATGGGTCAATCTCGTAATCCATTCCATCTCCTTGGGTATACACATTCCAATTTCCACCATCTCTCACAAAACCTGAGTTATCCTGAAGACCACCAGCCATTTTACCGGCGTCATTCTTTGCGACGGATAGTCGATAGAATTGACTAATGGCTATTCCTGCCGTCTTGTCGGTGAAGGTATTGCCCTGATCTGAAGAAATATAGATTCCTCCATCACTTCCACAAAAAAGATCACCGTTAAAAAACTTCAATGTATGTATATCTGCGTGGGAATATGATGGTGTAGCATCAAACCATTGATTGAGCTGGTTAAAACTAGCACCACCATTGGTACTTTTCCAGATGTTTAAACATCCTATGTATAGTTCATTGGCGTTAGTAGGGCTCACCTCAATGGCCAAATCGAACCACGCTTGATCCGATTCGAAAATATCGGTTGAATTAGCGGTTTCGGAGAAGGTAGCACCACTATCAGTTGATTTAAATAAACCTTGGTAGGCAAAATCATTTTGTCCTGTATCCGCGCTAACAACATAAACTACTTCCGCATTGGCAGGAGAGACTGCTAAAGCCAACCTGCCAGAAGTCGTTGGTAGATTATTTGAAATTTCATTAAAACTACTGCCTCCGTTACGTGAAACAAAGAACTTGCTGGCGTTAACCGCATATATAGTTTGGGGATCCCCTGGTTTCAATTTGAAATCGGAAATATTTCCCACTTGTTTTGTATCCCAGGTGGCACCTCCATCTTCAGATTTTTGAAGCCCCGAGTTTGTACCCACCCAAATGATATTAGAATTTGTTGGGTCGATTGTAATCTCATTCATCAAAAAGCCAACGGTTCCAGGTGTAGGAACTAAACCAGTGGCATTCCATGTCGTGCCTCCGTCTGTGGATTTAAAAACGCCTATGCTAAAGGAATCTGCCGCATCATCATCTCCGGTTGAAATGTAGATGGTATTCGAATCATTGGGGTCTATTGCGATTCCAGAAACACCTATTTGTAAAAAATCATCAAATAAGTTCGTCCAGGTGCTACCAGCATTTGTTGATTTCCATATACCCCCAGCAGGAGCACCAACGTACCAGGTATTTGGCGCATTAGGGTCTACCGCAATAGCATTTACCCGACCTTGACCTGGTAAAGCCCTTGATAGTGAACCATGTGAAAATGGCCCTATAGAGGTCCAGTTACTTGTTGGATTAATGGCTTTACCTGATTGATTTTGTTTTTTTTTAAAACTTTCCCAATATTCAGAAGAAGAGGGTAATGTGCCATCTGAATTCGCTAACTGCTCCCAATACGTTTTCCATCGCATAAAAGGTTTGTAGCCACTTCCTTTCTTGTTGGGATCTCGATTTTTCCAGTAGGCCTCAAAGGAAGCTGAGATTTCATCGATGGTGTACGATTGGTTTTGGGTCTTGGCTGTAGTCAAGGACTCTTTCTTTGCTAATTCTTGCATCCAAGGTGCATTTTGATTGAATTGCGCACTTGCAAAACTAAAGACAAGGTAGGCTAAGGGGAGTAGTAATTTTTTCATATTCTTATTATCATCATCCTAATAAAAGCTTCAACTTACGATTATTTACCCAAAGCTTTAAAAGAAGTTTGCGATTCTTTTTCTATGGTTAGTTACTAAAATCAAAATGAACCTCCTGTTTTGTTTTTTAATAACAAGGAATCAACACCTTATTTTAGTAGAAATTATTTAATAAGTATTTATAAATTGCAGGAATTTTTCAACCATTTTGTCTTTGGTCTAATATGGCTCAATATATAAAAATATATGAAGAAAACCCGAATCCGAGGGAAATCAAAAAGGTAGTAGATGTACTTCGAAAAGGCGGTTTGGTAATTTACCCTACAGATACGGTGTATGGGTTGGGTTGTGATATTACTAATACAAAGGCCTTGGAACGTATAGCAAGAATTAAGGGTATTAAATTGGAAAAGGCCAAATGGTCTTTCATTTGTGCCGATTTAAGCAACCTTTCAGATTATGTGCGCCAAATCGATACAGCCACGTTTAAAATCCTTAAACGATTATTACCAGGACCGTATACCTTTATTTTACCAGGAAATAATAATCTTCCGAAAGCTTTTAAAAAGAAAAAGACGGTTGGTATCCGAATTCCCGATAATAGTATTGCCAATGCCATGGTTCTTGAATTAGGAAACCCCATAGTATCGACTTCTATTCGGGATGAAGATGAATTGTTGGAGTATACCACGGATCCCGAATTGATTTTTGAGAAATGGCATAACCTAGTTGATATTGTAATCGACGGTGGCTATGGTGGTAATATGGCTTCGACTATTATCGATTTATCCCTAGATGAACCTGAGGTGATTCGAAAAGGGAAGGGCGATTGGAATATTCTATAAACAAAAAAAAGTGCACTTCAAAGTGCACTTTTTCATTGCTAAAACATTGAAGTCTTAGTTATTTATAGCAGGATCTTTCATTCCTTCTTCGATCATACTATAGAACTGATCGATTTTAGGAAGAACTACAATCCTTGTTCTTCTGTTCTTGGATTTCTCCGTAGTTGATACAGGAACATACTCTGCTCTACCAGCTGCCGTCATACGTTTTGGATCAACCTTGAAATCATTTTGAAGAATTCGAACAACCGCTGTGGCACGTTTTACACTTAAATCCCAGTTATCCAACAAATTTCCTTTTCTACCGTAGGGCACATCATCCGTATGACCTTCGACCATGAATTCAAAGTCAGGTTTGTTGTTTACTACTTGTGCAACTTTTCCCAAAACACCTTTTGCTCTGCTGGTCACATTGTAACTTCCACTACTAAACAATAGTTTGTCTGAAATCGATACGAAAACTACGCCTTTCTCAACGCTGATCTCAATATCCTCGTCATCTAAGTTACCGAGAACACCTTTCAAGCTTTGTACTAGAGATAGGTTAACCGAATCCCTTCGAGTGATGGCATCGTTCAACTTACGAATCGTCAAATCCTTTTCTTGAAGGCTTTCCAATGATTTCTCAAGGTTTTCCGCACCTTTTGTTGTAAGTGTAGTCAAGTTACCCATATTGTTAATGAGCTCTTGATTGTTAGCCTTGAGAAAGGCATTTTGATCTTCCAACGTCTGCATTCTTGAAGTGGCTGTTGCTTTTTCTTCCAAACATGTATTCAACTTCACTGTTGCTGAATTCAATAAATCTTGTGCTTCCTTGGCCTTAGCCTCTAACTCGGCATATTTCTTTTGTGATACACAAGAAGATAGTAAAAGGGTAACCCCTAAACAGCCTAAAATGATTTTTTTCATAATGATGTGATAAATATTAATTGTGTTATTTGTTCTGATTTTTGGTAAAATATGCTATAAAACTATAGAATAGTGTACTTCAGAGGTAATCAAAATTAGTTAATCTTTTGCTAATACGTTAAATTTATTTACTTGATGTACGAAGTGAGACCAGACAATGGATTTCGTAGCGTAGTACTTTAATATAAAATTGGCTTTTTCCCTTTTTCTGTTCATCTTCCTGAATTGCCTATAAAAGCTGAGATGAGCGCGTAAAATTGCAAAACAGTGATTGAATTTTAATTGAAAGATAAAACGGATTGCCGCAACCCCATCTAAGAGCAACCTTACCCAAATAAGGAATAGTGCTTTTCCCCTTGGCAGGTTTTTGGTAATTGAGAATAACGAATTTCTAAAATTCAAATAGGTCTTCTTAGGGTTCATGTTGCTAAGGGTAGACCCTCCTAAATGAAACACACATGATGCACCCACATAGAAGACTTTATGGCCGTTATTTTTAGCACGCCAACAAAGGTCAACTTCTTCTTGATGGGCAAAATAATCTTCATCGAAACCACCAAGATTATTAAAAACTTCTTTCTTAATGAACATACATGCTCCAGTTGCCCAAAAAATTTCACAAGTATCATCGTATTGACCCTCATCTTTTTCTAAGGCTTGAAAGATGCGTCCCCTACAAAATGGATATCCTAAACTATCAATGAACCCTCCTGCGGCCCCCGCATATTCAAAATACTCTTTCCGTTTTAAATCTAGAATTTTGGGTTGTATTATCGAAACATCAGGCAGTTCTTGAAAAGCCTTTCTTATTGGCTCTAACCAGTTTTTCGTTACTTCAACATCTGAATTGAGCAAGCAGAATAGTTCTGCATCAACATGTTTTAACGCATCATTGTACCCCTTTGCAAAACCACCATTCGAGCTATTCCTAATAATTTTTATAGATGGATAGTTAGCTTTTAAAAAAGCTACAGAACTATCAGTAGATGCATTGTCTGCCACATAAATCTCGGAGTCACCGGAATATTGGGTAACCGAAGGAAGGAAGCTTTCTAGCAGTTCTTTCCCGTTCCAGTTTAGTATGACTATGGCGATTCGCAAAACGATGGCAAATTAACGGCTAAAATCAGGAATATCTTTTAGAAATGTATATTTTTCTTGTTCCATATCCATTTTACAATAAAAATGGTTCACTCCGTTGGTAACCATCAAATAATTTGCTCTCAGATTCATATTGTAGCGGGCGATTTGGTCAAATGTAGTTTGATCGATTACAATTTCGGGCGCTTTACATTCTACCAAAATTTCTATTGACCCATTTGAATTGAAAACAATCACATCATATCTCTTTTTTAATGAATTGATGCTTAACTGTTTTTCTACATTGATATGACTTTGAGGGTATTGCTTGTTCTCGATTAAATATCTGACTACATGTTGACGAACCCATTCTTCAGGTTGTAAAACCACAAACTTTTTACGAATAGCATCAAAAATATGGACTTTATTTTCTCTATTTTTGAGCCTAAAGTCGTAAGAAGGAAAGTTCAACGATATCACGTTGCAAATTTGATGATTTTATTTGGATGGAGGAAGTAAAACAAATTGTAAAGGACATTGATAGGGGAAACATAAAACCTATATATCTACTTACGGGAGAAGAGCCATACTACATTGATAAAATTGCGGAATACATTGAAAAGAATGTGCTTTCAGAAGAAGAGCGTAGCTTCAATCAAGTGGTACTATATGGTAAAGATGTATCGGTTGAGGAAGTAGTCAGTAACGCAAAAAGATATCCGATGATGGCCGAAAGGCAGGTAGTCATCGTAAAAGAAGCGCAACATCTTTCTAGAACTATCGATAAATTAAATACGTATGCGGAAAATCCGCAACCTACTACGGTTCTTGTTTTATGTTATAAGTACAACAAATTCGATAAACGTAAAAAGGTTTATAAGAGTATCAAGAAGAGTGGCTTATGTTTTGAAAGTAAAAAGCTCTATGAAAACCAGGTTTCCGATTGGATCCGAAAACTATTGCAAGGTAAGGGTTATCAAATATCACATAAAGCTGCTGTTCTTTTGACAGAGTTTCTAGGAACAGATTTAAGCAAAATCAGCAACGAGCTTGAAAAATTGCGATTGGTTCTTCCGAAAGAAAAGGAAATTACTCCATTGGATATTGAAGAAAACATCGGCATCAGCAAGGACTATAATAATTTTGAACTTAAAAAGGCAATTGGAGAACGCAATGTCTTAAAAGCAACCCGTATTCTTAACTATTTTGCGAATAACCCGAAAGACAACCCTTTTGTTGTTACGGTAACACTTTTGAATACTTTCTTTACGCAATTGTTGAAATATCATGGTATGAATGACCATAACCCCAAAAATGTTGCCCGCGCATTGGGCATCAATCCATATTTCGTAAATGAATACCAAATTGCCGCAAAAAACTACACTATGAAAAAGGTTAGTGCGATAGTATCAGACTTAAGAGAACTTGACCTTAAAGCTAAAGGGGTAGGGGCAACTAATGTTTCGCAAGGAGACCTGTTGAAAGAATTGTTGGTGAAGATTGTGTAGGTTCTTATTTTCTGTCAATACTGAATTTTCCAGGACCCAAGAAAATCATCACAACAAAACAGGTCAAAAACAACAAGGCTTTCTCTTTTGTGCCAAATGGATCAGATGCATGGACAATAAATGCAGCAACTGCCATTGTTATAGCTGAGGGAATGGCCGCAAATCGTGCTTTAAAACCTATTATCAATAGTATAGGGCAAATGAATTCTCCCACTACTGCCAAAAATAGGCTAGGAACCGGGCCTATTCCTATTGGATCACCGAATTCAATTTCGCCACCCCCAATAAGTTTTTTAAATTTCGGGATACCATGGGTCAGTAGCATTACAGATGGTGCAATCCTCAAAATGAGCAGTCCAATTTCAATTCTAAGGGAATTTTTCATAAAACGATCCTTTATATGGTCACTAATGTATTTATTTTTTTTGAATTCTCATTAAGATTTCACGAACAGCGTCGACCAAGATATCTGCATTGTTTCTGTCAAAACTTAAAGGAGGCTTGATTTTCAGAACATTATCATGGGGGCCGTCGGTACTAAGCAAAATAAACTTTTCACGAAGTTCGTTTTTAATCTTAGAAGCCAATAATTTATTTGGATTACCTTGTTTGTCAATCATTTCGACTCCTAAGAAAAGACCAGCTCCTCGAACATCGGCGATTTCTAAATATTGATTCTGCAATTTTTTAAACTCTAGTATCAAGTAATCCCCAACTTTTTTAGCATGCAATTGTAAGTCCTCTTCATCAATAACCTCAAGAACTGCATTACCAATTGCACATGAAACTGGGTTTCCACCAAAAGAACTAAAGAATTCAAGTCCGTTGTCAAAAGAGTTGGCAATTTCAGTAGTTGTTACCACGGCTCCTATGGGGTGTCCATTGCCCATTGGTTTTCCAATAATGACCATATCGGGCACGACGTTGTGCATTTCAAACCCCCAGAAATTTGTTCCTAGACGCCCAAAACCAACCTGTACCTCATCGCTGATACAAATACCTCCCTGGCGACGTATTTCTGGATACACTTTTTGCAGATAGCCCTTTGCTATGGGAACCTGCCCCCCACATCCCATAATTGGTTCTGCAATAAAGGCCGCAATTTGATTTTTATCGGTTTTGATTTGTGCAATGGTTCGATCAGCAAAATGCTTTCCTGCCATTCCATTATCGTTAAAACCACTATCAAAGGCTTTTGGCATGGGTGTTTGAATTATGTATTCTTGTTTTCCAGTTCCCCCGTTATGATCATATTTGTAATGACTGATATCGATTCCCATTCTGGTATTGCCATGATACCCATGTTCTAAAACCATAACTTTTGACTTTGTGGTATGCGTCATGGCCAAACGAATTGCCAAATCACTCGCAGCACTTCCTGAGTTAACAAGAAAGACTTTATTTAATTTAGATGGAAATCTACTCAAAAGGTTATCACTATATGCCAGCAGTTCGTCATACAGGTATCTGGTATTGGTATTTAGCTTTGCCATTGTTCGCTGTCCAGCTCGTACCACTTTAGGATGACAGTGCCCGGCCAGCATAATATTATTGTAAGCGTCAAGAAAAGTGTTTCCATCGGTATCATACATATACTGAAATGCGGATTGATGCATTTGAATTGGTCTATCATAGCTCAGAGAAAGTGCCCCACTTAAAAGATCTGTTCTACGATTTAACTGATGATTTAACGATTTTTTTGGACTAGGAGGTAAGTCTACGGCCTTTCTAAATTCATCCTTGGCTCTTAGAGGGTTAATAGTCAACCATTTTCGTAGAAGGTTCCATGCCGGCTTTTCGCTTATCGTAATATATTCAGAATCAGGTTTTAGTTTTTTGGTATAGGCGGAATTGCATACACTGGTACATAGACGCGCAGCCACCAAATAATATAAGATGTCAAGCTCTTCTTCTTCTAAAGGATTGTTTTGATGATACCCTTTTATCAAATGGGCGGCAATTTTCAAGGGATATTCTTTGCTCATCATTACATAGGTCAGGGCCACCGCGACCTCATTAATCAACCAAGTACGACACATGTCACCGAAATCAATGATTCCTGAGACCTTGCCATTCTTTGTAAGCACATTCCAGTCATTTCCATCATTATGAATGATTCCTTTGCGCAACTGGTCAGCCTTAGGCAGGACATGTTCATCAAATTGTAAAAAGAAATAATCAACAAGATTTCTGTCTTTGTGATCGGGAATATTCTCTATAAACTGATAATTTGATTTAAAGTGTTTCAAGTCCCAATGGGTTTCCTTACCCACTACAGAAGAGGAGTAGATAGTGGTTGTAACAGCATCCATTTTCGCAAGAAACACTCCAAAAGAATGCAGTAGCATGGGCGTATGGTCAACATCTCCCAAAAAATGGCCATCAACAAAGGATAGCAATCGGAAAATCTTGTCTTTCAGCACAACTATTGATTTGTTATTTTCCGATGGGATAGGGGTTGGAAAATCGTAATTATTTAATACCTCAAGCCCATTGATGATTTGATTTTCTGCCTGAAGTAAAGCCAAGGTTTCAGGGGAATATGAATTCACTTTAAGAACATAAGTTCCTTTCTTGCTTTTTATTTTATAATTAGTACTATCATAACCTTCTAATTTGGTTACGGCCGCATCTGCTATGCCAAAATGATGTTCTAAAATGGAGTTAATTTGCATTCAAGAATATTTGAACAATAAAATTAGTACAAATCATGGTATTCAAATCTTGATTTGAAGTAGATGTTTTATTAAGAAAAACTGTGTCTAGCGCAAATGAGGATAATCTTCGGGGTTTGATTCATGCATGATGTCATATACTTTTTCAAAAATATCCTCGCTGTTGGGTTTTGAAAAATAATCTCCATCAGAACCATATGCAGGTCTATGAGCTTTAGCACTTAAGGTTTGGGGTGCACTATCCAAATATTTATAAGCACCTTGTTTTTCTATAATTTCATTGAGTAAATACGCAGAACAACCACTTGGAACATCCTCATCGATGACCAACAAACGATTTGTTTTTTGAACGCTTTTCCCTACATCATGATTAATATCAAAGGGTAACAGAGACTGTGCGTCTATTATTTCGGCATCAATGCCTACCTCCTGTAACTCTTTTGCAGCCTGCATAACTATTCGCAAGGTAGAGCCATAGGATACTAGAGTAATATCAGATCCTGATTTGATGGTTTCGACCACACCGATAGGGGTGCAGAACTCCCCTAGATTATTTGGCATGCGTTCTTTTAGACGATATCCGTTCAAACTTTCGATGACCAGGGCCGGTTCGTCACTTTTCATCAAAGTGTTGTAGAAACCTGCCGCTTGTGTCATATTTCGAGGTGAAAGAATATACATTCCACGAAGAACATGTATCAGTCCTCCCATCGGTGAACCAGAATGCCAAATGCCTTCCAAACGGTGTCCTCTAGTTCTAACAATCAAGGGTGCCTTTTGCTTTCCAACGGTTCTATATCTTATGGTGGCTATATCGTCAGTCAATGTGGGCATAGCATAGAAAATATAGTCGAGATATTGAATCTCTGCGATAGGTCGAAGTCCTCTCAAAGCCATTCCTAGGCCTTGTCCGATAATTGTTGATTCTCTAATACCTGTGTCTGCAACACGGAGTTTACCGAACTTTTCTTGAAGTCCTTCCAATCCCTGATTTACATCACCAATTGCTCCGCTGTCCTCTCCAAAAACTAGTGCTTCTGGATATTGGCTGAATAATGCGTCAAAATTATCCCTTAGTATTACGCGGCCATCAACACTTTCCGAGTTCGCCCCAAATTGAGGTTTCACTTCCTTTACATTGGTTGCTTTATTTGCATTTTCGCTATACAAATGCTCGCTGTATTTTGGTTGCTCGTTTTCCAAAAACTGATTTGTCCAGTTGAGTAAGGCCTTTTTCTCTGAGGAGTTATCACCTAAGAGATACCTCAATGCTTTCCTTGCCGTTGCGGCCAAATCCCTTTTTATAGGTTCTTCATTAGCAACTAGATCATTTTTTAATTTGGTGATGAAAGTTTTGTTTGCGCTGGTATTTGCTGCCTGTTCTAAAAGCTGTACCAGTGATTTCTTCTGCTCAAGGTGAGATTCCAAATACTCTGTCCAGGCCTCCTTTTTTGCAGCTCTCACCTTCTTTTTGATAGACGTTTCCATCTCATTAAGCTCCTCTTCACTAGAAATGCCAGATCCAATGATCCATTCCTTAAAACGTTTGTTGCAATCGTTTTCCCTTTCCCATTCTAGACGTTCCTTATCCTTGTACCTTTCATGTGATCCTGAAGTAGAATGCCCCTGAGGTTGAGTAAGTTCTGAAACATGAATCATAACAGGCACATGTTCTTCACGTGCAATGTCAGAGGCATTTTCATAGGCGTGCATTAGTGCAGTATAATCCCAGCCTTTAACCTTGAATATTTCATATCCAAGATTATCCTCATCGCGTTGAAA
The DNA here is from genome assembly GCA_964614665.1 of uncultured Maribacter sp. Classification (GTDB taxonomy): domain Bacteria; phylum Bacteroidota; class Bacteroidia; order Flavobacteriales; family Flavobacteriaceae; genus Maribacter_C. The sequence goes on along the minus strand of CAZTLZ010000031.1, from coordinate 10,284 downwards.
ACCTTCAAGTGCCTTGGAGATATCTTCTTTGGTGGTATGATATTCTTGTGGTACGGAAATTCCGTATTCATCATCCCAAATACTTATGACCATGGGTACTTGAAGAACGCCACCTGCATTAATGGTTTCGAAGAACATTCCTTCACTCGTGCTCGCATTTCCTATGGTACCCCATGCGACCTCATTACCATTGTCGGAAAAATTGGTCGCATCGATATTTTTTAGATTGCGATACATTTTTGATGCTTGGGCCAGCCCTAGTAATCTGGGCATTTGCCCGGCCGTACATGAAACATCAGGTGCTGTATTCTTTTGTTTTGTAAGGTCTTTCCATGAACCATCTTCATTGAGACTATAAGTAAGGTAATGACCGATCATCTGCCTTCCTGCACTCATGGGCTCTTTTTCAATATCGGTAGTTGCATACAATGCATGGAAAATGGCCTTGGGTGTAAGTAGGCCCAATGCCATCATGAAGGTCTGATCTCTATAATATCCGCTTCTAAAATCCCCATTCCTGAAAGATCTTGCCATTGCTAACTGTGGCAATTCTTTACCATCGCCAAAAATCCCAAATTTTGCTTTCCCGGTCAAGACCTCTTTTCGTCCCATTAGACTACAAGTGCGACTTAAAAATGCCGTTTCATAATCCTTAAGGATTTGCGACCTAAAATCATCGAAAGAAATGTCATTACTGGTTCGTGGTGATATATTCATTGAAAGCTTTAGGTTTCTACAAAAATACGCAACGGCTTAGTTTTTTGCAACCTAGTAAAGAGGATATCTATTAGGTATTTGCTAAAAAAGATTCTACAGGAAACGTCTTTATTGAAATATTATTAAAATATAACGGATATTTTAATAATATTTCAATAAGTTAAAACCACTTTCTATTGAATAACCCGAGGAGTGTTTTGGGGCTTACGGTTATTACAAAGCGAATTCTTTCACCATAATCTGGTTCTGATACTTCCCATCCATTATTGGAGTATAACGGAAAATATAATTCAAAGTAGTCGGTCACTAGGTTTAGACGGATACCTGAATCGTAAACAAATTTTTCTTTCAACCCCTTGTTCTTGACCATACCGATGTCACCATAGAGTTCTATCCAACGCCATAAGTTTATACTGGCATTCGCTGTTGCAATCCAATCATTTGAAAATCGATAGCGTTCATCCAGAAAGGATTTAAAGCCACCTTCGGCTATAATAATCTGTTGACTATAGATGCCCGAATTTTCCGATCGTCCCAAATAGCCATAATCAAAAAGGTAATCTGTAGGGCGGTCCAAAGCGAAACTGAAAAAATCTGAATTGGTTTTGTTGCTTAAAAATTTACCTCCATATAATCGCAGATTAAGCTGACGGTTATTTTGAAAGAGCCAACGATATTCAAATTGCGCTGAGAGTTTTGTGAAGTTTCCGGCATACTGAAAATCCAATAAGGTATACTTGAAATTAATGATGTTGTTATCAATATTGGCATACCTAACATTGAATACGCTATAATCAGGATTGTCAGGGTCATTTCTTAAATCGGCAAGGCTAGGGTCGATGTCTCTAAAAATATTGAGATACCTGAATGAAAGCACCTGTCTCTTGTTCGAGATTAAATCAGGACGCCAACCAAAACTTACGGCTGGAGTAAAGGTCGAATAGCGTGAGTTGACATTAAAATGTGATGTGCCGCCACTAAGACGATAATTAGCTACATATAAGCCCGCTTTACTTAAATACTTCCTATAAGAAACGCTGCCACCTCCCACAAACGCATTTTCCCGAAAGGAATATGATGGAGATATGTCAAATACGAACGGTCTTTCTAATAGTGTTTTGTTGTGTAACCGCATTCCTGGCGTCCAACCATCATATATGTTGAATTCTAGAACCGGTGTGTAAAAAATTTGATTCAAATAAGGGTTTTCGGAATCCTTGAGAAAGGTGAGTTTAAGTTTCTTATTTCCGGCAAGAAACCCACCCAATGATTTCCAATTATCCCTTTGATTGAACTCAGGAATTTTTTGGTCATAGTTTAATACCAGCCGTTCTTCATCATTTCTAGGAATTGTAAATTTCTTTTCCTTCCGGATATCAGAAAACCAATATTTAGATACTACGGAATCGTTTTTTAACCCGAAGAGCGAAATGGGAACAACAGTACCTTCTTTGTTCTTTATGGTTAACGTCAATGAATCAGACGCTTTTTTTACTTTTTTGATTTTATAATCAATACGCCTATCCGAGTACACGTAATTACTAAAGAACCAATCGATATTCTTATCTGCCGATCGCTTCAAAATCGATTCGAAGTCCAAGACCTTGACACGATTCAATTGGTAAAACTTGTAGAAAGTTTTAATGCTTGCATCAACCTTTTCTTTACCGACATAACTCGCCAAATAGGAGAGGCCAAGCCCAGCCTTGTATTTGTTGGCGATTTTTTGATTGAATTTAATCAAGGAGTCGTTTGATGTAACCAGCGGTTGATCTAAATTTCTGCGTGCAGTCAGCATGTACAGAAAAGGGTATTGTTCATTAAAGCTCATTTTGGCCAAATTGAAACTTCTTATACCCCATATTTTGGATAATTTGCCCAGTAATTTCTGATCGGGATAGTGTGCCTCGACATACGCGATCATCAAATAGTTGGCTATTGCGTCCGTTAGCCATTGTTCTTTGCGAGGATTCAAATAAACTGTCTCTTCCAGTATATTGATCAATGCAGTTTTCAAAAACTTCATTTCGAACTGAAACTGTTGTTCGTAGGGTCTTATGAAAGAGGGTAATTGGTTGATACCGTACAAGGGGTTTTTATTATAGTCAATTTCACTGACCAGTAATCTCGGATGGGGATATTTGCCTAAATTCTCATGAATGAACTTCACTACATTATTTATGGAGACGCCTTGAAGTATAGGATTGAATCTATTCACACTGATATCGGTAACAACAGTGGCATATGGCGTTACATGGGTAGTGAATCTTTTATCCTGGGTCAGGATGATTTCACAGCTTTTCTGCTGCTTAGCTATCAACTGTGCTTGCTGCCCTCCAGGCAACCTTGTGTCTCCCAATGACCTATAATTCGATGATAAAAAGAGGCTCTCAGGATAAATAAAGTTGATATTGGTTTCCAAAGGATCCGTATACAAATCTTCGAGGTTCTTATTGGAATATAAATGCCATTTTCCGTCGAAAACCACTGGAGTCAAATACCAATCTTTTAAATAATACTCCCCATTATTCGTATACCCGTAAGGTGTATATCTATTAGGGGGCAGTTTTATGTTATAGGTAAGAAAAAGATTTGCCGATTCATTAGGCATCAATGGTTTGTTGAGTTCAATTTTGATGATATCTTTTCCTGAAGTCCGCTCCCATTGAACACCGCGATAGTCGTCATCAACCATGCTGAGAATTTCAGTTGACCCGCGCTCTTCTGTCTTTGCTAAGTGTAGGCTTTTTTTGAATTGTTTTGCAAAACTCTTTGCTAATGCCGTGTTCTTGTCTGAATATGCATGTGCCCAGTCGTTGAAATAAAGTATCTCTAATACTTTATTTGAAGAATTTACATAGGTGAATTCTTGTTGAATACTAATTTCATGTGTTTCCGAGTCAAGGGTTGCACTTACAGAATTGGTGTGCTGCCCCCAAATCATTCCTGAGGAAAGGAATAGAAGCAATATGATTCTTAGGTCATACGGGAGCACTATTTTCCTTTTCGATATCATTTAGAAATTTGGGCTCAATAAATTACCTTTATAGAATGCATCGATTATTGAAACAACCTCTTCCTTGGTATCTACTAGTTGAATAAGATCAAGGTCTGCAGGGCTAATATTGCCTGCTGCCAACATTGTGGTCTTAACCCAGTCGAGCAATCCTTGCCAGAATTTGGTGCCGACCAATATTATTGGGAACTTTTCAATTTTATGAGTCTGTATCAGTGTAATCGCTTCAAAAAGTTCATCCAAAGTGCCAAATCCCCCAGGCATAACTACAAAGCCCTGAGAGTATTTAACAAACATCACTTTTCGCACAAAGAAATAATCAAAATCCAAGCTTTTGTCACCATCGATATAAGGGTTGTCATGCTGTTCAAAGGGAAGGTCTATATTGAGCCCCACAGAGGTTCCTCCTGCCAGGGTGGCACCTCTATTACCCGCTTCCATAATACCTGGGCCGCCACCGGTTATTACTCCATAACCCGCTTCGGCGATGCTCTTGGCAATGTCAACCGCTAGTTGATAGTATGTGTTATCTTCTTTTGTTCTTGCCGAACCAAATACGGATACACAGGGACCGATAACGCTCATGCGCTCAAACCCATTTACAAATTCGCCCATAATCTTGAACAAGGCCCAAGAATCATTGGTTTTTATTTCGTTCCAACCTTTGTGGTGTTGTTCTTTTCTCATGGATAAAACTTTTATTAGTATCCCTACCAAAGGTGGGGAATCTTTCTAAGACTTAATTCAATTCTTTAATCAAAAACTTTGCTGTATAACTTTTCTTGTCTTTGCATACTTGTTCAGGAGTACCTTTGGCCACAATCATTCCACCACCACGACCTCCTTCGTAGCCAATATCAACGATGTAGTCGGCCATTTTAATAACATCCATATTATGCTCTATGACTAGAATGGTATTCCCTTTGTCTACCAAACGGTTCAGAACTTCCATTAGTACACGAATATCTTCGAAATGAAGCCCAGTAGTGGGTTCGTCAAGAATATAGAAGGTACTACCCGTATCACGTTTTGATAGTTCAGTTGCCAATTTTATACGTTGGGCCTCTCCCCCAGATAGGGTTGTGGATGGTTGCCCCAATGAAATATAGCCCAAGCCAACATCTTGTATAGTCTTTAACTTACGATGGATTTTGGGAATCAGTTCGAAAAAGTCAACGGCCTCATTGATGGTCATTTCCAAAACATCGGAAATCGATTTTCCTTTATAGCGTATTTCCAGCGTCTCTCTGTTAAAGCGTTTACCATTGCAGGTTTCGCATTCGACATATACATCAGGTAAGAAATTCATCTCTATTACCCGCAAACCTCCCCCTTGGCATGTTTCACATCTTCCTCCTTGAACATTAAAACTGAAGCGCCCTGGTTTGTAACCTCTAATGGCCGCCTCAGGTGTTTTTGCAAAAAGTGAACGAATTTCACTAAAGGTTCCGGTATATGTGGCAGGATTTGAACGAGGCGTACGACCAATTGGACTTTGGTTGATGTCTATCACTTTGTCGATGTGTTCTAGGCCCGATATCTTTTTGTAAGGCATTGGCTTTTTCACACCGTTGAAATAGTGGGCGTTCATAATGGGGTAGAGGGTCTCATTGATCAAGGTGGATTTACCACTGCCGGAAACACCCGTTATACCTATCATTTGCGCTAAAGGCAATTCGATGGTCACATTTTTCAGATTATTGCCCGTACACCCGGAAAGTATGATTTTTTTTCCATTGCCTTTTCTACGCTTCTTAGGAATGGCGATTTCCTTTTTTCCTGTGATATAATCTGCGGTAAGTGTTTTTTCCTTTTTTAAATCCTTCGGAAGCCCTTCTGATATTATTTCACCACCATGACGACCCGCTTTTGGTCCGATATCTATAACATGATCGGCACGTTCGATCATGTCACGGTCATGTTCTACAACGATAACTGAATTACCAATATCCCTCAAAGATTCCAATGACTGAATCAAACGATCGTTATCGCGTTGGTGCAGGCCTATGCTTGGCTCATCTAATATATAGAGCACACCTACTAATTGCGAGCCAATCTGTGTGGCCAAACGTATACGCTGGGCCTCTCCTCCGGAAAGTGATTTTGAACTTCGATTAAGTGAAAGATAATCTAACCCTACATCCAATAAAAATCGAATTCTGGTTTTGATTTCTTTGATAATTTCCTCCGCAATTTTAAACTGATTCCCCGAAAGTGTTTTGTCCAAGTTCTCAAAAAAATCAGCTAGTTCGGCAATATCCAAATGAGCCAATTCTGCAATATTTTTTTCGTTGATTTTAAAATTAAGGGACTCCTTTCGCAGTCTTGAACCTTCACAAGTGGGACAAGAAACTTTATCCATGTACTCCTTGGCCCACCTTTTAATAGAAGTCGATGCAGCTTCGTCAAATTGATTTTTTATAAAATTTGAGATGCCTTCATAATCAATTTTATAGGTGCGTTTTACGCCAAGGTTTTTTGAATCTACCTCGAAATTATCGACACCTCCATTAAGAAGCACGTTCATTGCCTCTTCTGGGATTTTTGAAATGGGATCAGTGAGTTGAAACTTGTAACGCTTGGCAATCGTTTCTATTTGTTTGAATGCCCATGATTTCTTGTATTCACCCAACGGCGCAATTCCACCAGCACTGATGGACTTTTTTTTATCGGGAAATATTTTAAGCTCATTCACTTCATACACGTGACCCAGTCCGTTACAATGCGAGCACATGCCTTTGGGTGAATTAAATGAAAACGTATTGGGCTCGGGGCTAGGGTAGGAAATTCCAGTTGTGGGGCACATCAGATCCCGACTAAAATACCGAGGTTCTGAGGTGCCTTCCTCCAACACCATCAAAACATTATCACCACTATACATGGCCGTATTAATGGACTCCGAGAGACGTTTATCCATGTCTTCTAAGTCACTTACTTTTAGTCGGTCAATAACAATTTCTATGTCGTGGGTCTTATAGCGATCCACTTTCATCCCTTTGACAATATCGGTAATCGTACCGTCTACACGTACTTTGACAAAACCTTGTTTTCCAATTTGCTCGAAAAGTTCGCGATAATGACCCTTTCTAGATTTGATAATCGGAGCTAGAACATTAATTTTTTTACCTATATAATCCGCCTTGATGAGTTCTTTGATCTGCTCATCACTATAACTTACCATTTTCTCGCCAGTGTTATAACTATAGGCGTCACCAGCCCTTGCAAAAAGTAGTCTGAGAAAGTCATAAATCTCGGTAATTGTACCTACTGTTGATCTAGGGGATTTGGAAGTGGTTTTTTGTTCTATGGCAATTACGGGGGACAGTCCGTCAATTTTGTCGACATCAGGCCGTTCCAATCCACCTAAAAATTGTCTGGCGTACGCTGAAAACGTTTCAATGTATCTACGCTGGCCCTCGGCATAAATAGTGTCAAAGGCCAAAGACGATTTACCACTACCGGAGAGGCCGGTAATTACCACTAGTTTTTCTCTAGGAATGGTGACATCGATGTTCTTCAAATTATGAACCCGTGCGCCTTTAACTTCTATGTTTTCCTCGTAATTTATCATTCAATTGAGCAAAGTTGCAAAAGTACGATTTTGACACCTAAAAAGAGAAAAGGTTTCAATTCCTTTTTGCTATTTAAATGTTTGATTTTAACTTTGAATTTTTAATGGAAAATACTACAAATGAAGTTACTAGGAATAGGTTCGCGAATTGACCATAATGAATTCGGAAAAGGTGTTGTAACCAATGTGACATCAAAACACTATTGGGTTACTTTTTTGGAAAATGGATTGGAAACCATTGATTTGAATTCAGAATTTGAGGTGATTGAAGCTATGGAGGATGAAGTGGACACGATAAGTTTTTCAGAAGTGGAACAATCTTTAATTTCGATACTGCGACGATGGAGTGATACTTCTTCGCTTACGCCTATTGCCGACAAATGGAAAGGCGGCAACTTAGTTCTTGAGCCAAAAGACACCAATCTTTCAAATAAGGAAATTCCCATAGAATCTTTTTTTCATAAAATAGTGATGGTTCGTGACCGTATTCGAGTCATGGAGCAGAAGGTCAATTCCAGTAAGAATCTTGATGACCAAGAAAAAGTAGACCTACAACAATACATCACAAGAATTTATGGCAGTCTAACAACCTTCAATGTGCTCTTTAAAAGTCAAAGTGACAACTTTGTAGGGGAACGATCAAAGTAATTATACAGCGGCCCTCTCTTGAAAATAACCTGCTCTTGGCTTTTGCATAGGTTGTCTGTGTAGTTTTCGAACTAGTAATAATTTTACATGCAATTCGCTAAGGTCCATACCCTCATATATTGCATCGGTATCTAAAGAAATAAGCTCTACAGTTTTTAAATCATAATACAGAGCATAATTGCGCTTGCTATCATATATCAGCCAGGGTTTGTTGGAAAATTGGAATCTATAATGCCTTGAAATTAATGGTAACACATCATTGTCGGGCGTTATGAAAGCAAAACTTACGCCATCTGCCGTAGTATTGAATTTTATGGAAGTTTCCATATGTTGTTTTTCCTTCCCGACTGTTTTGGCCAGTTGGTTGATTCTCGATTCCAGATCATCTGAAAAATTCAACGCTAACATATCAGCTGGAGAAAACAGCTTCTTTATATAATTATAGAGCACTATCTCAACACCTTTTTTTTCGCTTAAAAAAGCAAAGTAGATATTGCGAATAGCAATATGACTTTTGGTTTGAATACCGTTCCATACCGATTTTGCATTTGCCATTTGCGTAAAAACGGTTTCCGTATCAGAGAACAACCCGTTTTGGGAAAAAGTATTCTTTTGTATATCCGCTATTTCAATATTTTCATCAAAGGCTCTGTATATTGTAGTTAGGAACCCGTTGAAACTTCCATCGTAGATTAAAATTTTTGCACTGCTCATAGTATATTTTTTAAATGAAACGAATAGTGTTTTTGTAATTATTCCAAAAATATGGAATAAATCCTAATTATGGAAATAATCCAATATATATTTTGGATATATTCCATATTTTGTATATTTGAGCGTCTTAAAACCTGTGTTTTTGTACAGTTCAAAAGAACAAAGGGTTGATTTAGAGGTGATATGAGGCTTTCTTTTAAATCTGTATCACAAATGTTATTGAATGAAGAAATGATTTCCGAAGATTCTGGAATTACTTTAAAAACATATTTTCTATGGAAAACGAAATCACATTAAAGCGTTTTATTGAAGTTAGGCGAGAACTGGGATATACTCAAGCTGAATTTGCCAAGCTTTTAGGCATTTCAAGTACCACCGCGGATATTGAGCGTGGAAGAACCAAGCTCTCAGGTAAAGTTGTAGTAGAGTTGTTCAGGCAGTTTAAAATCAATCCATTATGGTTATTCGGAGAGAGTGAGAACAAAAATTTAGCAACTTCCAATACGAGCGTAATTCCGAAAGTAGTTACCGTTGACTCTTCTGATCAAGAGAACATGGTTTTGGTAAATGCCAAGGCGGCGGCCGGCTACCCACAGAATATTCAAGATACATCATGGTATAAGGAACTACCAGCCTTTGATTTACCGTTGCCCGAGTTTAGAAATGCTACTTATCGGGGTTTTCAAGTGGAAGGCGATAGTATGCTGCCGAATTTAAAACCAGGGGAGTGGGTATTGTCAAAAGCCATTGAAAACATTGATCAAGTCAGTGCGAATAAAATGTATGTAGTGGTTTTAGAGGATGCGGTATTGGTCAAAAAAGTGATTCGTAAACCTAATTCAAACAATGTTACTTTGGTTTCACTAAATGAAACCTATCCACCCTACGAAATCAAACCTTTTCAGATTCAGGAAATTTGGGAGGTTAGCAGTAAAATCACTTTTAGTGTAGATGCAACCACTGAAACTGGTCTTCTCAAGCAACTACAAGAATCTATGGAAGATTTAAAACGACAGTTTAATAAACAACAGGCAAGTTAATCTAAGTGCAAAGTATAAAGACCGCTTTGCCGCATATTGAATCCCAGACTTTTATAAAGCGCAATAGCCGGTGCTCGATGATGCCCCGTAAACAATAAAATTTCATCTAGACCAATGTTTTTGCCTTCCTTTAAAAGTCTTTCCATTAGTTTTCTTCCAATGCCTTTGCCTCGTTGCGTTGTATCAACTACAACATCATCTACCATACCGCGATAACCGGAAATCACCTTGTAAGTTGATAAAAGGGCCGTGCCAACGACATCATTATCAATTTTGCAAACTATGACAACGACATTGTTATTTAATTGTAGTATCTCTCGTAAAGGTCGTTGTTTGTTGTCGGCATTCAATTGTCGGTACAAATCAGCTACTTGCTTCTGAATGTTATCGGTGAGTGCTTCTGCAGTTAAGATTTCTAATGTCATAATTTTTTCTTTTTATCGAAGTTAGGCAATTGCCATTGTTTTTAGGAAAGCCAATTGTTGTATATTGGAGGTATGCTACGCAAAAATCACATAGTACCTATACGCTAAATACTTTGATGAAAAAACCTTTATTTCTTTTCTTCGTATTCATTT
>CAZTLZ010000030.1:0-24527 GCA_964614665.1 uncultured Maribacter sp. | reverse complement strand
AAAACAGATGAATGGATTTACTTGTTCGATGGTACAAGTACGGAGGGTTGGAGAGCCTACAATGGTGAGTCTTTGCCTTCACAATGGGTCATCAAAGAAGGCGCTCTTACGTTTGATACGGAATCTAAACTGGAATCGGAGAAATCCGGTGGAAGGGATATCATTTATGGCGCAGAGGAATTCGAAAATTTCGAGCTTTATTTGGAATGGAAAATTCCAGAAGGAGGTAACAGTGGAATTTTATATCATTTGAAGGAAGGGTATAAAAGTCCTCCTGAAGTAAGTCCTGAATACCAACTTTTAGATGACCTGAAATGGGAGGAAATCAATAATGCGAAATTAGAAGATTGGCAAAAAACAGGTTCTGATTACGCAATGCATGTAGCTGACCCCAGTGTAAAAATCATAAAGCCGGCTGGAGAATGGAATACATCGAGAATCATATTTACTCCCGAAAATGTTGAGCACTGGCTTAATGGTAAAAAAGTACTATCTTTTGTTCCTTGGTCTGATGATTGGTACGATAGGAAGGGGAAAGGAAAATGGAAAGATTACCCTGATTACGGAAAATACAAATCTGGATATATAGGGCTCCAAGACCATGATAGCCCTTTGTGGTTCAAGAACATAAAAATCAAAAAATTATAAACGTCAAGAGATATGAAAAGAAGAAATTTTGTAAAGAGTACGGCTGCCTTGGCATCGACCAGTTTAATACCTTCCTCAGTTTGGGCCCTTGCCAAAGATGGAAAATTGCGAACTGCTCATATTGGCGTGGGTAATATGGGTGGCGAGGATTTGAATGCTATTTCATCACATGATATGGTTGAAGTTATTGCTCTATGTGATGTAGATTCGAATAATCTCGATACCGCCTCAAAACTGCACCCAAAGGCCAAACTCTTTTCAGACTATAGAAAAATGCTCGAGGCAATGAAGAATGATATCGATGCTGTTATTGTTTCAACACCAGACCATACCCATGCGCCGGCGTCATTAATGGCAATGAATTTGAACAAACCCGTTTATTGCCAGAAGCCGCTCACACATTATGTTTCAGAGTCAAGGGCAATGCAAAAATTGGCAAAAGAGAAAAATTTGGTAACCCAAATGGGTATTCAAGTACACTCTTTTTATGATTATAAACTAGCTACTTTGTTAATTCAATCGGGAATAATTGGTAAGGTAAGTATGGTTCGAGCTTGGTCACCAAAAAATTGGGGTTATGATGGCCCCGTGCCCGAAGGAGCCGATTCAATTCCAGAAACGTTAGATTGGAATCTTTGGTTAGGTACTTCTATCGAAAGGCCGTATAAAAAAGAAGTGTATCACCCCGGTAATTGGAGACAATTAATGGATTATGGTTGCGGAACCTTAGGCGACATGGGAGTTCATATTTTCGATACGCCTTATAATGCTTTGAAACTGGATGTTCCTAAAACCATTAAGAACAATTGTAGAAATCCTACGGGTTTTGGATATCCTGAGAATAATCTGGTTACCTACGAATTTCCGGCAACCGAGTATACAACTGATAATTTCAAATGGATTTGGTATGACGGCCCTTGTGCACCCGATAATCATGATGACCTTATTTTACCAGACAATGAAAAGCTTCACGATCAAGGGGCTATGTTCATTGGTGAAAAAGGAAAACTCTATTTACCGCACTTTCAAAAACTTCCCCAATTAATTGTTGATGGGAAATATAAAGAAATGGATATAGAAAAATTTGGATTGGGAGGTCCTGTAAGAGATTATGCATCAGAAAGCAAGAAGCATTATCATCAATTTGTAGATGCTTGTTTGGGAAAAGATGAAGTGACCGCTCCATTTTCATATGCATCACGGCTTACCGAAACAATTCTTTTGGGTGTAATTGCTGGCCGTTTTCCTAATCAGACGTTGCACTGGGACGCTGAAAATGGAAAATTTAAAGAAGAGGAGGCGAATAAATATTTAAGTGGATCTTACAGAGATTTTTAGATTACTTCATGGTTAATGGAATAACTATAAACCAATACTAATTCAACCAAATACTACATGTTAGGAATTTTTTCTTTTTTAGGCTTTACTATACTAGTGGCTTTAATCGCTTATTTGGCAACTAGAAAAACAAATGAAAATACTTCAGATGGCTATTTTTTAGGGGGTAGAAGTTTAACGGCCGGAGTCATTGCAGGCTCTTTGCTGCTTACAAACCTCTCTACTGAACAATTAGTCGGGTTAAACGGAAGTGCATATAAAGACGGTTTATCCGTTATGGCTTGGGAGACATTGGCAGCTATTGCAATGGTCGTCACTGCGGTTTTCTTATTGCCAAGATATCTAAAGGGAGGAATAACAACAGTACCTCAATTTTTAGCAGAACGTTTTGATGTCACCACAAAGACCTTTACATCAGTATTATTTCTTACTGGGTATGTCGTTGTATTGTTGCCAGTAATACTTTTTTCCGGTTCTAAAGCGATAAGTGGAATGTTCAATGTACCTGAGCTTCTCGGTGTATCAGACTCAACAGCTTTAGTTGTTTGTATCTGGGGAATTGGTATTATAGGGTCGATCTATGCGGTTTTTGGAGGATTGAAAGCTGTAGCGGTATCCGATAGTATTAATGCAATCGGTCTTATGATCGGAGGTATTTTGATTCCTATATTTGGTCTAATGGCCATTGGTGACGGAAGTGTTTTAGGTGGTCTTGATACTTTAATGTCTGCGAACCCAGAAAGATTTGATTCTACAGGAAATCATGGGCAAGAAGTGCCATTCGCAACCATTTTCACGGGAATGATGTTAGTGCAGCTTTTTTATTGGGGAACTAACCAACAGATTATACAAAGGGCATTAGGGGCCAAAAATTTAGCGGAGGGTCAAAAAGGATTACTCTTAGCTTCCTTTTTAAAGATTCTTGGCCCTTTAATTTTAGTATTACCAGGAATGATTGCCTACTATTATTTTGAAGGGCAAATTGATTCAAATTCGGCGTATCCTGAATTGGTTAGGGCTGTACTACCTACGCCCATGGTCGGTTTTTTTGCGGCTGTACTTTTTGGCGCGATTCTGAGTTCCTTTAACAGTGTTTTGAATAGCTCGGTAACGTTATTCGGACTTGATGTATACAAACAACATATTAATAAAGATGCTTCAGAGCGGGTTGTTGTTAAGTACGGAAAAATGTTTGGTATTTGCTTGGCTTTGGCTGCAATGTTCATCGCACCATTAATTGAAAACGCAGGAAGTATTTTTGACTATTTGCAGGAAATAAACGGAATTTATAGTATTCCAATACTTACCATAATTGTTGTGGGATATTTGACGAAAAGAGTGCCCGCCATTGCAGCAAAAATTGGCATTGTTTCTGGTTCGGTTTTGTATATAGTCAGCCAGTTTTTTCTGCAACCGCATTTTGTCGATGCTGCTCTTGAAAAAGCGAAGGCAGCAGGAATTACCGATTCGACGGCTTTGAAATTAGTCGAGGCCGATGCCTATCCTCATTACCTGCATGTAATGGCAATTCTATTTCTATTAAATACAGGTATCATGTTGCTCATTGGGGCTTTAAGACCGAGAACTGAAGATTTTGAATTGAAGTATACAGAACAAGTTTCCATTGAGCCTTACAAATATGTAAAACAAGTGGGGATTACTGTTTGCATTATTGTAATAGGAATCTATATCTACTTTGCCAAATAGTTGGTATAGACAAAAAAACAAAAAAATGGTGCCGATAGTTTCGGCACCATTTTTTGTTACTATCAATTATCTTTTTCTTAGATATACTGATTGATAATATTCTCAAATAGTTCTTGCTTACCACTTTGAAGTTCTAATTCACCATTCTCGTTCGCTATTTTATAAAGTGCTTCAAAATCAAGTTTGCCTTCTTCAAAATTTTTGCCATTCCCAGCATCAAAAGAACTGTAGCGTTTTGTCCTGAGCGCATCATATGAAGAGGAAGTTATAATTTTATCGGCAATTAAAAGTCCACGTGCAAATATATCGACTCCTCCAATATGCGCGTGAAAAACGTCATCTACATCAGTTGAGTTTCTTCTGATCTTGGCATCAAAATTTATTCCACCACCTTGTAGACCTCCTGCTTTTAAGAATGTAATCATAGCTTCGGTGACTTCAGTGATATTATTCGGAAACTGATCCGTATCCCATCCGTTTTGGTAATCTCCACGGTTTGCATCCAGACTTCCTAGCATACCATTGGCCGCAGCAACTTCCATTTCATGTTGCATGGTATGGTTGGCCAAAGTAGCGTGGTTGAACTCAAGATTGAGTTTGAAATCATCTTGTAAATCATATTGGTTCAAGAAACCTACTACGGTTGCCGAATCAAAATCATATTGATGCTTCATCGGCTCCATCGGTTTCGGTTCGATAAAGAAATTACCTTTGAATCCTTGACTTCTTGCATAATCACGAGCCATGCCTAAGAAGCGTCCCATGTGATCAAGTTCTCTTTTTAAATCGGTGTTCAAAAGTGACATATACCCTTCTCGACCACCCCAGAATACATAATTTTCTCCATCCATGGCTATTGTTGCATCCATGGCCAATTTGATTTGACCTCCTGCGCGTGCCAAAACATTGAAGTCCGGATTTGTAGAAGCACCGTTCATATATCTTGGATTAGAGAAGCAGTTCGCAGTACCCCATAATAATTTAACCCCTGATTCAGATTGTTTACCCTTAATATATTCGGTAATGGTGGCTAATCTCTTTTCAGATTCCGCGAAGGTCGAAGCTTCTTGTATCAAGTCAAAATCATGAAAACAGAAATAATCGAAGCCCATTTTGGTAATGAATTCAAATGCAGCATCTGCTTTTTCTTTGGCCGCAGTAACCGCATCTGAAGGTTGATCCCATGGAAAGTTCTGAGTTCCTGGTCCGAATGGGTCAGCGCCTTGTCCGCAGAAAGTATGCCAATAGGCAATCGCAAATTTAAAATGCTCACGCATTGTTTTACCCGCCACTACTTGTGCTGGGTTGTACCATTTGTAAGCTAGTGGGTTATCAGAATCCTTTCCTTCAAATTTAATTTCACCAATTCCTTTAAAATATTCTTTGTCTCCGATGAGCGCCATATTAATTGTTTTTTAAAAGTTGTTCAAGTTCATTTTTCCAATTTTGATATGCCTTGGCATATGCTTCTTTTTTGTCAGAAGGTTTAAAGCCCATAACATAATCATTGTTCATTATCTTTTTGCCGAAGGCCTCGAAATCACCTTGGTGTAATTCGCAGGCTCGTGCCGCACCAATAGCACCTGTAGTATTATAAATTTCAATTTCCTGACCTATCAAGGTAGCAATGGTATTTGAAAAGATTTCAGAGCGAAAAAGATTGTCATTTCCAGCCCGAATTACTTTTGGAAAGATACCGTCTGAGGTCATTATTTCCATTCCATAGACAAACGAAAAGGCAATGCCCTCCAGAGCTGCCCGGCATAGGTGGGCCTTCGTATGATTGTTTAAATTTATATTAGACATATGTGTGCCTACTGTCTTATTGTTCAGCATGCGTTCGGCACCATTTCCGAAGGGGTGAATAGTAACTCCATCAGAACCAATCGGAATTGAGGCTGCCAATTCATTCATTTCGTTATAATCGGAAACATTAAGGTTGTTCATCAACCAGCGATATTGAATTCCTGCACCATTGATACACAAAAGTTTACCAATACGAGGGTTGGACATTTCGTAATTAACATGGGCAAAATTATTGACACGAGAACTTTCTTTTACCGAAAGATTGTTTGTTATAGCATAAACAACGCCTGATGTACCACCGGTGGCTGCAACTTCACCAGGGTTGAAAACGTTCAATGACAATGCATTGTTAGGCTGGTCACCGGAACGATATAAAATTGGCGTACCTATTTCCAAACCTGATTCGGAGGCTCCTTTTTGGGAAACTCTACCCTGTGCCGAAAAAGTATCCTTGACTATAGGAACTAACTTCTTGTCGATACCATAAAATTCCAATAACCAATCGGCAATGGTATTGGTCTTAAAATCCCAAAAAATTCCCTCAGAAAGCCCTGAAACTGTTGAACAAATTTCTTCGCTCAGTTTGAATGCAATATAATCGCCAGGCAGCATGAATTTGTGAATCTTATTATAAAATTCAGGCTCATTTTCTTTTACCCACTTTAACTTTGAAGCGGTAAAATTACCCGGGGAGTTCAGCAATTGTTCGGCGCATTTGTCATTGCCTAAATCGTCAAATGCATTTTGGCCTATTTCAACGGCTCTACTATCGCACCAAATTATGGAGTTTCGAAGAGGAATACCGTTCTGATCTACTATAACAAGACCGTGCATTTGATAAGAGATGCCAATGCCAGTTATTGACGATGAATCAATTTGGTTTTCTGAAAGGAGCTTTTTTGTTGCTGTACACACGTGTTGCCACCAATCATCAGGGTTTTGTTCGGCCCAACCGTTTTCTATAGCTAACATCTCCATTTCTATGGCAGGCTCACTTACCATGGAAATTTTTTTTCCGGTTGCGGTTTCAACTAGGGCAGCTTTTATTGATGAACTTCCGATATCATATCCGATGGAATACATGTATTTATATAACTAAAGAATTGAAAAGCCAAGTTATCGTTTTTGTTTTGATTGACAAATAACCTAACAAAAAAAGCCCAAATGAAATGTCATATGGGCCAGAATTAAAATTTAATTTATTTTAATGGGCAAAAAGACGTCGGCCTTCCAATTAATTTCATCAGCACCAACATTGGGGTTATTATAAAAAATCTCAAAAGGAGTTGCTTCAACCGAAATCTCATTCTTTTTGGCGTATTCTAAAAGTGCGTACCATGCTCTATCCGACGTGATGTAGTTCCCGTTATATACGGCTTTAAGAGCTTTTTTACTATAAATTCTCTTGTATTCAATATCACCGCCTGTCGGTAGATTTGCGGCTTTTAATACCGGCTGACCAAAATTATAATGAATACTATCGTTTTCTTGATTCCAATAGGTAACTTCAATCATTGGCGGGCCATCTAAAACTGCGCCATTATTTGCTAATTCATTGGTGAGATAAACGAAATTACGCATCATACCACCAGCCTTTTCAAATTGCTTTGCTTTTATGGGTATATAGGCTAAATATTTTTCTGGAATGTCTTCTTTTCCAACTATTGACACCTTAAAATTGTCGGTATGATTTTTCAGGTGGTTCATGAAATCAAATACTGTTTTTTCTGACCTTTTTTCAAAATCGGTACGCGAAAAGGGTATCTTTAGTTTGTTCATTAGACTATGTTGCTTGTCTTTAATATGAACAGTAACCGCAGTTAGAGAATCAGAAGAACGATGTATATTCCAATCATACATGTGAATAGAATCTCCAAATTTTATCCGTTGCGTTAAATGATTGAGATTTTCGCCTTGCTTGATACCTTCTATTATCTCTATGCTTTTGGTTCTAGACAAGTTTTCATCCCACATTTTTAAGGTTTGATTAATGGTGCCTGCAGAAGTTTTTGCTTTAAAATTTATTGTATAGTCAGAAGGCTTAATAAATAAATACCAGACTAATCCGGTTAGTATAATAAAAAGGAAGATGTATAAAATCTTTCTCATAATATGATTCTGCTTTTATTCATTTAATATTTGATAGGTTTCTAATGGCGCATTGTTATAAATCACCAATAGATACGGGGTGTTATTGACATCAAGAATATGTAGATGACGAACGGATTTTTGAGTAAAATCTAACCCTAATTGGCTTCCTAAAATAAAATGCTTTTCATTTTTGATAAGAGCACCCGAAAAAGAATCGAAACGACCGTGAAAGGGTTTTACTCCAAAATAGTTTCCACTAGTTAGAGCTTCGTTTTTTCCATCTCCATCAAAATCATAGGTAACAAAATCGAGTATTGGGGACACTTGTAATTCTTTGTTGAAAGGAATAAAAATAAAACTTCCTCCTTCGTTTTTAAGATACCCGGAAGCCAATGTATTTACTTCTAAAATAGTTGAGGTAGTTAGCTGCTTATCATCAAAAATATCTTCAATGGTTTTACCAGCAAACGAAGTATATGAATTGAATTTTTTACGAAGAGACGCCAGTTGACTAGCTAGACCATCTAAATTTTCTAATGGATAATAAGATCCATTTTTAAAAATGGCAGTTACTGTTTCTGTTTGGCCATTATTGTCAAAATCATTGTAGTACAGTCTTAGAGGATTTTCTTTTGTGGCATTGAATTTAGAATTCAAACCCCAGTTGCCTAATAAATAATCTGTGTCACCATCTTCATCTATATCAAACGGATGTATAGATTGCCATAGACCAGTAATATTAGGGGTTTCTATTGCAGAAAAAGTGCCATTAGTGTTTTTAAGGAACTTGGGTGATGACCATTCTCCAATCGTAATTAAGTCAACGGAACCATCATTGTCAAAATCATGCCATAGGGCATCAGTAATCATGCCTTCTAACTTGAAATTCTCATCTATGGTAAAATTACCTTTATCATTTTTTAGTAGATGGGACTGCACAGTTTTACCAAACTTACTAGTAATGGATTGACCGCCTATGAAAACATCTAAATCCCCATCACGATCATAATCAAAAGGAACTATTACAGAAGAATTTTGGTAAATTTCAGGTAATTCACCTATAATAAAACCACTATCTGTTTGTTTGTAATAGCTGTCGGTTAAGGCTTTTGAGTTTCCGAAAAAATCACCACCTCCAGAACTAATCATCAAGTCGTTTTTGCCATCACCATTGAAATCGGCAATATTTGCAGTAATATTCTCTTTTATAGAATCATTTTTGATTTCCTCCAATTGCATTGGAACATAAATGCTGTCTTTTTTTAAGAATGTTTGAGATGGAATAAATTTAGAGCCTCCGAAAAACAAATCTTTCTTACCATCATTATTTAAATCCCCTTCAGCAAAGGCAGGTCCTCTATCCGAAATTTTATATGGGATTAGTTTTTCTCTATTAAAATCTAGATAGCTGTCTTCTTTATGCGTGAAATTGATGCCAAGATTTGTGCTGTCCCTTTTAAAAAAGGTAGTAGAAATTGAATGTAAGTTGCTATAGTCAAATGGTTTTGTGTCTTCTGGGGTAATCGTGAGCGTTTGATTGGTGGCTACATTCTTTATAATTTGATAGGTTTTGTTAGGCCAGACAATTTTGACCGAATCCACTTTGGTGTCGGTGCCAAATCCGAAATGAATTAAGCTTTCTGATGATGCTTGAAAACCTCTGGAAGTAAAAAGTTCTTTGAATTGTAATACATTGTTATTGTAAGTGTATACTTTGGTGCCGATGCCAAACTTGTTTTGCTGCAAATAATTGAATTTTAGTTTTAAGTAATTCAATTTCTCATTGGTTTTATTCTCATAAATAGTTGCTGTAGCATTGAGATTACTTACCACTAAATCTAAGTCGCCATCATTGTCTAAGTCACCGTAAGCGGAAGCCGCTGAAGCCAAAGTATCAGTAGCCGCCCAAATATTTGATTTGTTTTCAAAACTTAAATCACCTTTGCCTTCAAAGAGGTAATTGTAATGTGTGCCAGTTGGCATCATTTTAAGCGCCCTTTTATCAACCAATTTGGTATTGTTTATTTTGCTACTGACTTGCTCATTCGAAACAAAATTGATGAAGTCTAAATCGTTGGGTCTTTTGGGTATACCGTTGGCAATAAACAAATCTTGCTCTCCATCTTGATTGTAATCTCCAAAGAGGGCGCTCCAACTCCAGTCTGTTGCAGCAATACCACTCATTAATGCTGTTTCTGTAAAATTCCCATCAGGTCTGTTGATATAAAGCATGTTACGGGTGAATTGATATTGATATCCATACTGTTCAATCCGCATTTTTTGTGTTTGCAAATTATCATCACCTTCCGAAGATTTAAGAGGTATTTCTTCCTCTGGTAACATGTCTAAAGATATTAAATCAGGATGGCCGTCATGGTTGATGTCCCCAACGTCATTACCCATGGAGAATCTACTGGTGTGCCCAAAAGCACCTCGTAAACTTTCGGTAAATGTGCCGTTCTGATTATTTAAATAATAGTAATCGTCTTCATGAAAGTCATTACCGACGTATATGTCTGGATATCCATCTAGATTAAAGTCTGAAATTGCTAATCCTAATCCGTAACCGTTTATTCCTCCAAATATCCCAGCTTGTTCACTAATGTCGATAAATTTTCCATTTTCATTTTTTAATAACTTGTCGCCAGTTTCATAGTTTCTTTGATGTCTTAAATCGGCTTTACCATAAGACTCTGAAGTATGTACGGCATGGTTTAATAGATATAGATCTAAATCGCCATCCAAGTCAAAATCGAAAAATGCAGCAGATGAACTATACGATTCGAAATCAAGACCATAGTCCGCAGCTTTTTCTGTAAAAGTTCCGTCTTGATTATTTATAAAAAGTTCATTGTGCCCATTAAAACCACTAATGCCTACGACAGCACATACGTAGATATCTAACCAGCCATCACCATTCACATCGGCCATTACTGTTCCCGTATTCCATGAGCTGTTACCTGAAACATTAGCTGTTTGGGTAATTTCTTCGAATTTAAGATTGCCTTTATTTAGGTATAATTTATTCTTGACTTGATTTCCTGAAAAATAAATATCCGGTAAATCATCATTATTTATATCACCTATCGCTACGCCACCCCCGTTATAGAAATACAGGTAATCTAAGATATTAGCATCATCGGTTTCAGTAAGTGTATTGGAGAAATCAACACCTGTTTTGGCAGCGGAAGGTAGATCAAAAAGTTTTTCCTTCTCAGAACAATTTAATAAAAGTAAGCTAGCGCATAAGGCAATAACTAAATTATTCATCTAGCGCAAAGATTTTAGGTTTACTTTCATTGATTGCGGTTACTATAAATCGTTTTCCGTTTTTACCCTTTACTTCCGCTAAGTGTTTAATTTCTTCACGGATGAAAAAGCCACTGTCATTATAGTTTTGCCATTCGAAATCAAGTTTTCCATCACCTAATAAAACGTTGCCATAATTTGCATCTAATCTAGAATATTGAGGTTTGAATTCGAAATTGTTTCCGCCCATTATCAAATCTAGATTACCATCATTATTTATATCAATACAATCAATACTACAAATACAAGAAAATTGAGATCTGCTGGGTAATCTTTTTATTGTGAATTTACTATCTCCGTCGTTTATAGCTATTACTGAAGCAGCCGTGTTAACTTGTTTAACTATTGACTGATTAATCACTTCTTTTGTAAATAGTTCTTGAATACTGCGTTTGGCATAAATAGAAGCTTTTATATTTTTATTTTTGAGTGATGCTAGTTGCCCAGTGATTTCCTTTTTCTGAAGAATAGGATAATCTCTACCATCTTTACCCATGGTGACAATTTGTTCAATAGTACCATTGTTGTCAAAATCATTAATCCACATTTTCATTACCTCACCTTCTTTTGGCATGTAATGTAGGTTTTCGCCTTGGTTGCCTAATACTAAATCTAAATCTCCATCATTGTCTAAATCAGCTGTTTCTACAGTATTCCACCAGCCATTTAAACTATCAAGTGATGAATCAACTTTTTGTAATCGTCTTCCTGAATTCGAATAAATTGCTGGTGTACCCCAGTCAGAAACAGTAATTAGATCTTGTTTTTGGTCGCCGTCCATATCGGCCCAAACGGCATGGGTAATCATGCCCGCATTTTTTAAATCATATGCTTTTCGCTCTGTGCCATCTTCAAACTTACCATCTTTATTTTCAAGTAATAAGTGATCTGGACTTAGACCATAAATGCCTACGACACTTCTAGATCCAATGAAGACATCAATGTCACCATCTTGGTCAAAATCATGGGGGGCAATAGTAGAAATATTCTTAAATTTAGAAGGTATTTTTTGACCTGAGTCGGAAAAGTTACCCTTGCCATCATTGAGATATAAACGTGTTTTATATTCTTTTTCGTTACCTACCTCATTGCCCGCACTACCAATCATAAGATCTAAATCTTGATCGCCATCTGCATCAAAGAAGGCGGCCGCAGTATCTTCATAGAGCTTGTCTTTTTGAAAAACTTGCTGATTGGATTTTGCAAATTTGCCGTTACCTTTGTGTTTGTAAATTGTGCCAGCTTGATTTTTTGAACCTCCAATAAAAACATCTTCATTGCCATCATTGTCAATATCACCGACTGCCATGGCAGGGCCTTCTTGCGACAATTTTTTATAAATAAGACCTTCGTAGTCAAAATCATTATAGTTGTTTTCTTCATGAGCTATAAAACTACTATTGTCTATTTCATTTAATAGTGTCTTCTTAATATTGTTGGGAGGAAGTTCATACGTTTCGATAGCTTCAGACTGAACAAGTTTCAAGGTTTGGTTGGCCGGTACTTTTGTTAAGAGTTGGGTTTTATCATTTGGCCAAATTATTCTTATCGAATCTAGCGCTGAATAGCCTCCCAGGCCTATGGTCATTTTGTAATCTACAGAAGACTGAAAGCCTCTTGAAGGAATCAACTCTTGATTGACTATATTATCGCCAAAATAAAATTTAGCTAGTGTGCCTATAGCAAAAGGGTTTTTATCAACTCCTATAAATTCTAGTTGAATAAAATTATTTTCGGTGTGTTTGTTCGAATTATTTCTATAAAGAAATGATTCGGTATTTACATTATTTATAACCAAATCTAAATCGCCATCATTATCTAAATCACCATAGGCAGCGCCGTTAGATCTTGTTGCAAGTTCAAAACCCCATTTTTTGTTGGCATTTTTAAAAGTAAGATCACCATTGTTTTCATACGCGTAATTTGGTTGTGGTTTAATGGGCATTTTATTGATGATAGAATCTATAGATTCTTTTTTTCCCGTTAACGCCATTTTTTGAATGATTTCATTGGCGAAAAAGTCAACAAAATCTAAATCAGTTAGGTCATGATTAATTCCGTTGGTGATAAAAATA
The DNA here is from genome assembly GCA_964614665.1 of uncultured Maribacter sp. Taxonomy (GTDB): domain Bacteria; phylum Bacteroidota; class Bacteroidia; order Flavobacteriales; family Flavobacteriaceae; genus Maribacter_C. Next base: position 11,553 of record CAZTLZ010000030.1, on the reverse strand, counting down.
TCTTTAAGACCGTCATTATCCATATCAAAAAGTAGTCCGGCCCAACTCCAGTCCGTCGCATCAATACCGCTGTAATAGGCAATTTCTGAAAACGAACCATTACCATTATTCAGTTGAAGGGTATTTTGAATGTATTGTTGTGAAAAATCTTTACTTTGTTTTAGATTGAAAACATTATAGCTCTCAAATTCCATTACCGATTTCACACGTTCCTCTGCCTCGGGCAGCATATCAGTAATAAATATATCATTATGACCGTCATTATTAATATCAGCAATGTCAATACCCATAGCGGATAAACTAAGATGTGATATGTAGTCTTTTATTTCTTCTTTGAAGGTGCCATCTTTTTGATTGATATATAGATAATCTCTTTCGTAAAAATCGTTTGATATATAAATGTCCGGATACAAGTCTTGATTGATGTCAGTTACTAAAACCCCTAAGCCAAAACCGATAAGACTACCGTAAATACCCGATTTTTTGCTTACATCAACAAACTTACCATCATCATTTCTAAGAAGCATATCGCCAACACCTCTAAAAATATGAGGTACACCTTCCCAATCTTGGGCGCGAACGTTACGTTGTTCCGCATATCCTAAACTGCTTACTGGAATATTGCTATTATTTAAAATATAAGCATCTAGATCGCCATCTTTATCGTAATCAAAGAACGATGCGTGTGTGGTGAAGCCAGTTTTTGCCAGGTTATATTCTTCCGCTTTTTCTGTAAAAGTAAGGTCCCCGTTGTTTATGTACAGGTCATTGTCATGGTTATTGCCTTTCATATTACCTGCGTTGCTTACGTAAATATCAAGCAAGCCATCAGCATTTAAATCTACCATAACTACACCGGTAGACCATGGTTTGTTTCCTTCAATGCCTGCCGAAACGGAAATGTCTTTGAACTTAAAATCACCCTGATTAAGATATAATTTATTCGACTCTTTGTTTCCGGTTAAATATATATCCGCTAGGCCATCGTTATTAATATCGCCAATGGCAACGCCACCCCCATTATAAAGGTTTCTATATTTGAAAATATTGAAGTCTTTGCTGTTTTCGACCTTGTTTACAAACTTGATTCCTGTTTCATCAGAATTCATTAGTGTAAAAAGTGAATCAAAAACTTTTTCGCCTTTTTCTTCTTTTTTCGAACATGAAACAATGGCCAACAGAAGTAGCACATAAAAAAATACTTGTGGGTACTTATGCATTATTTTAGTTTTTTAATAACAATAGGCGAGTTATTATTGCGGCCTAAGATATAGGCTGATTCACCATTGACAGTTATATTATTTATGGTTCTTGTGACGCCATCAATACCTAAAGTTTGATTGCTGACCCACGAGAATAGTCCGTTTTTATCGTTCTGCAAAATTAATCCATGACAGCTATCTAGCCTACCTAATTGGGTGCTAATTTGATGATTATTTCCCGCTAAAATTAGATCCGAATAATTATCATTGTTTGCGTCATCTACAGCGATCGCATTGATTTGAGAGGATTGGGCTATTTTTGGTAAGACTTTTTTTGAAAAATTAGCTTTTCCATCATTAAGAAAAACACAACTTTGAAGTTCATAAATATATTTTTTATCTGAATTTTTAAGGTTTTTTTTCCCAAAAAGATCATTAATTGATGCCTTGGCAAACTTATTATATGAAAGATATTCTTTGTTCAGAAAAGGTAGTTGTTTTACTAAGTCATCTTTTGAGGCAAACGTAGTTTCTATTTCATTATGAAAGTAAGTGACTAGTGATTCAATACTACCGTTTGCGTCAAAATCATTTCTATAAAGGGTAATCGGTTTTTCTTTTGAGGCCGCAAAGGCAGAGTTTAAACCCCAGTTGCCACAAATGAAATCAAGGTCTCCATCATTATCAAGGTCATCGGCTTTTATTGTATTCCACCAGCCATTCGTGAACTCAAGGCCATTTTTTTCTTGTAAAATTAATTGCTTGCCATTATTCAAAAATATTGAAATTGGCATCCAATGACCGACAACAACTAAATCTGTTTTACTATCACCATTTAAATCTGTAAAAATTGCGTCTTTAATATTGCCTAACTTTTCTAATTTAGGAGCGATTTGCGTCGTGACATTGTCAAAATTTCCATTACCATCATTTAACATCATATATTGTTTAGGAGCTAAGCCGAACTCGGTCGGTACTTGATCTGAGGCTATGAAAAGATCGAGGTCACCATCATTATCAATATCAGCTGCTTTAATTTGTGAGACATTCGTTTCTACATGCTGAAATGCCGTTTCTATATGTTTTAAATTTCCATCGGTATTAATATAGAGCCTGGGTTTAATGGCTTTGCCATTTGTAAATTCATTACCGCCGCTGCCTATAATTAAATCTAGTTGATCATCGCCATTAGCATCAAAGAATAAACTTGCTGTATCTTCATTGATAGAACTGGTAGTAAAAAGTTCTTCTTGTGAGGTGTTGAAGCTGCCATTTTCTGATTGAACGAATAAGGCAGATGTTTGCTTTTTTGCTCCCCCAATGAAAATATCATCTAAACCATCACCATTTACATCGCCCACTGAAATACAAGGACCATTATTTGAATTTGTAAAAGGAATTAACGGTTTGCGATCAAAATCCAATGAAGCTTGCTCTTTATGGATGAATTTTAGTAAGCTATCATTTTTTGAATATAAATTTTGCTTTCGGAGTTCTGTTTCTAGATTTCGATATTCAGCCTTTTCAAAACTGGCTGTAACCGAAGTGTTTGTTTTTAGTGCTTTGAGAACTTCTATTTTACCACCTGGCCATTGTATTTTTAAAGAATCAATCAGCGTGTCTTTCCCTAGACCTAAATGAATTGTTGGGGGAGAGGAAGAAAGATAACCTCTGGTAGGAAAGTTTTCACGGGTTATTATTTTGTCAGTATATGCCGTAATTTTGGCTCCTATTCCGAAGGTATTATTTTGTGACCCTTTAAACTTGATATTTAAATAGTTGCCTTCTTCAGATGTATTTTCTAAAATAAATGCTTCTTGATTTACATTATTTACTACTAAATCTAAATCACCGTCGTTATCTAAATCTGCATGTACAGCTCCGTTACTAAACGTGGATTCTTCTTCAAGCCAAAGATTTGAAACATTTGAAAAGTTTAAATCTCCATTGTTTTTGTAAAAGTAGTTAGGCGTCTTTTTTTCTGGTATTTCAGTAATTAGTGGCAAATCGTTTTTGGTCATACCGGCATCGATTCTGCGCTGAATGTCTTCATTTGAAATGAATTTTAGATAGTCCATATCATTAGTCGCACCTTTTATACCATTTGAAATAAAAAGGTCATTAAAGCCATCATTATCAAAATCAGCAAGCAACGGACTCCAAGACCATTCACTTGCCGCAATTCCACTTAGAAAGGCGATTTCTGAAAATTGATTTCCATCTATATTTAGTTGTAAGGTATTTTGCATGTATTGCGGGGCATACCCTTTATTTAAATACTGATTGTATATGGAATATGAATATTCAAGGCCAGAGGTTTTATAGGTTTCTAAGTTTTCAGGTAACATATCTAAAGAAACAATATCCATAAAACCGTCATTGTTTATATCAGCAATATTGTTGCCCATAGAGTAATGTGAGGTATGACCAATACCTTTGTCTTTTTTTGAGATTTGCTCTTTGAAGCTACCATTCTTTAGGTTGAGATATAGATAATCGTTTTCAAAAAAATCGTTACCTATATATAGTTCAGGATAGTTGTCATTATTTAAATCGCTGATGGATATACCTAAACCATAGCCGATTTGTCCTTGAAAGATTCCGGCTTCCTCACTTACATCCACATACTTGCCATTTTGATTTTCAAATAGGATGTCACCTGAAATAGGATTGTACCCGGTACGTTTAACTCCATAGCCATAACTATTATTGGGGTGAACGGAATGATTCATTAAGTACATATCGAGATCGCCATCTAAATCATAATCGAAAAAAGCGGCATTTGTACTTAAACCAGAAAAATCTAACCCATATGCTTTAGCATCTTCTTTAAAAGATGGAATGCCATTAGCATCAATACCTTGATTTACATAGAGTAAATTCTTTCCTTTTAGGGCTCTGTATTTAGAAGCTTTACAAATATAGATATCCAATAAGCCATCATGGTTAATATCTACATGACTAACACCTGTAGACCAACCTGTTGAATCGATTATTCCGGCCTTTTTCGAAATTTTTTCAAACTGAAGGTTACCTTTATTTATGTACAACTCATCGTTTACTTGATTGCCGGCAAATACTAAATCAACCAGGCCGTCATTATTAAAATCAGCAGCAGAAACCCCGGCACCATTATAGTAATATAAGTAGTTTAAAATATTTAGGTCAGTTGTTGGTGTAAGTTGATTTTTGAAATTTACGTGTGAGGACGCAGAATTAACCTTGACAAAAAGTGTATCATTTTTTGTGCATGAGATAAGTAAGAAAGCTAGAAGTAAAAATACTTTAGTTGATTTCATGTACTATGCGAAAAGTTGCCTTGCTATAATTGGTGCTATCGTACATAGCAGATTAAACTTGAAATTAAATAACTTGGATAAGATAATATTTTGAAAACAATGTTGAAGTTAAATAGTCAATGTACTTAAAGCGATATTAGAATTTTAACATTCAAAAGAACATTGTTGCCAAAATGATAAAACCCACTCGATGGAGTGGGCTTTACATTCAAAAAATAAATTTATTTAGTTATACCCAGCGTTCTGAACCAAATTTGGGTTAGCCAAAATTTGTGGTAGCGGAATAGGGAATAAAAGACGCGTTGTGTTATCTATAGAAGGGGTTACCTTGAATTCCCAATCTCTTAGATATTGTCCAAAACGAATTAAATCGATTCTTCTAACATTTTCAGTATATAATTCTCTTGCTCTTTCTGCTAGCACATCACTTTCACTTACAGAGCCTAATGGAGATGCTTCTCTAATCACACGTAACTCATTAACTAAAGCTGTAGGGTCTCCTCCACTTCTCATAAGAGCTTCTGCTTTCATTAAATGTGCATCAGCATATCTGAATTGAATTTTATGCTGAACGCCTTCACCGAACCGCGGGTTGTATTTTAATATACGAATACCTGTTTGTTCATTGTTATTAATGAGGTTGGTTGCACCCGTTGCATCCGTAAAGTCTCTTTTGAATTGTAAGTCAAAACCTTGTCTGTCTTTTAAGGTAGTACCGTCCAAATCGTACTGTTGATTAATTAAAAAACCAGAACCAGTATTGGATCCCCATTCGTACGGTCCGCCAGGACCTTCAACTGCGTCTTTTCCAGAAGTACCGGTAAATGGCAGACCTTTTGGGGGAGTACCTCCTCTTCGTTCTTCTTGACCATCAAGACGAGTTAAATCTACTTCAACACGATTTTGTTCAGGGTCTCCTTCAAAAAGGTCATAATATTCAGCTAAGGTACTGAAGCCATTCCAGCCACCGCCACCTCCTAAGCCCCACATATTTGGGTGTGTAGGTGCATATATTAGATTGATAACACTTGATTGAGTAGCCCAAATAGTCTCCGAATCTGCTGTGTCTCGGAAAATATCGAAATACCCCGCTTGCAGCTCAAAGCCACTTGCTGCAATATCATCTACTAAGCTAATTACAGCGGCCATATCGGATGAATCAGGCGAGCCTACGGTGCCATCTAGTTGTCCTATGTAAACATGCTTGTTTAATAATACCCGAGCTTTTAAAAATTTGGCTGCGGCAGAAGAGGCCTTTTTTAATTCATCTCCTGAGCCAGCTGCTGTATTCGGTAAGCCTGCAATAGCAAGATCTAAATCAGCTATGATAAAGTCAACTGCGGCGGCACCTGATAACACTTCAGGAATTTCAGTACTTGGTAATGAAGTATCCCTGAAAGGTACTTGCCCAAAAAGTTGTAATGTATTCCACATGCTGAACGCTCTTAAAAAACGTGCTTCTAATACATCCGTGGCTGATGCAGCACTTCTATCATCGATTATCTGAGAGGCAGCCAATTGGTTCGAAGTCCATTGTTCAAAAGGAGTTATAATATCACTTTCTTCTAAGCCCCATTCATGTTGGTGTAATTTTCTCCAACGACCATTATCACCCCAATCGGCACCTCTTGTAGGTATTAACTGAGCGTCAGTGGTTACTTCATTTAAGGCATACGTATTTGCCTGATCAGCAAGTTGACCACCTATAGTGTTATAAAGTCCTTCTAAGGCAGAAGACGGATTTTCCAAGCCGACAAAACCGGCAGTAATAAATGAGTCTGTTTCTTCAATTTCTAAATCAGTACACGATACAACCACTGCGGCTGCAAGAAGTGCGAAACTGAATTTTTTAAATTTGTTGTTTTTCATGTTTTCTTTTTTTTTTTTAAAATGATGCATTAATACCAAATGTTATTGTCATAGGGTTTGGATAGGCTGCCCAGTCAATACCACGAGTTGGTAAGTTAGCTGCATTCAAGTTACCAGTCGCGACACTTACTTCAGGATCAGCACCGCTATAATCTGTTATTAAAAAAAGGTTTTGGCCCGTAAGAGATAATCTAAGACTTTCAAAAAGACCTTCTCCACTTAAAGGTACGTTATATCCAACAGATGCATTTTGAAATCTGATGAAATCACCTTTTTCTAAGAATCTACTTGAAACCGCGGTAGAAGCTCCTGGGTCTTCCCCTTCGGATAATACATCGCTAGTAACGTTACGCGATGTACCTAATTGACCGGCGTTTAACAAAGCGTTTCTTGTGTTGTTGTACACAGAGAAGCCTGATTGTGCAGAAAAATAGGCGCTAACATCCCAATTTTTAGCTGATAAATTAAGAGAAAGGCCAGAGGTGAAATCTGGTAAACCGTCTTCGCCAATCCAATCTTTATCAACATCAGGGTCACCAACGCCATTACCATCAACATCTCTATACGTAGGGTTTCCTGTGGAATCAAAGCCCGTAAATTCTGCCATGTAATAGGAGAATAAAGAGTAACCTTGTTCAAATCTTTGAGCGAAAGCACCAGTTAAACCAGGTCCGTTAATAGGCCCTGAATTAATGGCGCCGGCGAAGTCTTGAATCTCATTGCTGTTGTAAGCAATATTAAAAGAGGTGGTAAAAGTTACATCTTCTGTTTGAATGAAATCATAACTCAGTGCGAATTCAATACCCTGGTTTACTACCGTTGCATCAACATTTGAAAATTGAAATGGAGTTGTTGCCGGTAATGCCGGTGGTGTTCTCAATAAAAGATCTTCGGTATTTCTTTGGTATACATCAATACTACCGTTAAGCCGATCGTTATTGAAACCAAAATCTAAACCAATATTAAAATCTGTTGTAGACTCCCATTTTAATTCTGGGTTATCTGTGGCAACAATAGATAAACCATTTTGATTTATACTATTGTCATTATTTATACCTAAGCCTCCAAAACGTTGTCTCGCGACAAAGTTACCATAACCTAAACCATCTTGATTACCAGTAATACCTGCACTTAGTCGAAGCTTCAGGGTTGATACGTTCTCACCCACAAAATCTTCTTCGCCTAGTTGCCACGCAAAAGCGGCTGATGGGAAATAACCATATTGATTTTCCGGTCCAAAACGAGATGATCCATCTGCTCTAACGGTACCCGTAAATAAATACTTGTTAGCTATGCCATAATTAACTCTACCAAAAAAGGATTGTAATTCATCAGTATTATCAAAAGTATCTGCCCATAAAGCTACTACGTCACCTGTTGGTCTGTAGTTAATATTATCGGTACCGGATGTTGGGAATAACCTATTGATATTTAAACCGTCAAAATTGCTAGCATGGAAAAATTGCTGAAAACCACCAGAGGCTGCAGCCGCAGCTCCAGCATCATTTACTGCAGATCTTAGGTCATCCGACATTTCATTTAAATCAGTAGTCGTAAAACCCCTTCCTTGTGAATTTCTGCCTTCGGTTCTAAAATCTTGATAGGCATAACCTAGCACAACATCTAAGTTTGAATTTTCAAACTCTTTATTATAATTAACCGTGACTTCCAGTGTTTTGTTGGTACGATCTAGCGAGTTGAATCTTCCAAGACCAGCACCCTCAATATTTTGAGGGAGATACAAATTTCCACTTTGTAAAGAAACGTTATCACTATTTGAAACATCAAAACCAGAATTCACCTTAGCAGAGATGTTGTCCGTAAATTTATATTCTGCTGAAGCATTTATGAGAAAACGGTCTGTATTTATAACTTGCGAAGAGTTTTGAATAGTGTTTAAAGGATTAATCGAAATACTTCCATCAGGTCGAAAGATTGGGCTTTCTGGCCAAGTTGGGTTAGCGGCATAAGCAGCACCAAGTAAATCACCACTAGCGCCTGCCCTGTCATCTAGAGCCGGTCTGTCTTGATTTACTCTCGAAATAGAAGATTGAATACCCACAATTAATTTATCGTTCAAGAACCTTTGGTTTAAATTTAGTCGCCCAGTAATTCTTTCGAAATCAGAATTTACCATTATCCCTAATTGCTTTTGATACCCAAAAGTTGCCCTTAGATTACCTGAGCCATAATTATGAGAATATGCAAGGTTTTGGCTTATTGAACCTGTACTTCTTGTCACAACATCTTGCCAGTCGGTATTAGCACCAAAGTTATTGGCAGCTGGGTCACCACCAAAATCTGGTAATGCCGCTAGATATTCATCTCTTGTTAAGAGATCAAATTTTCTAACTGGCTTTGAGTATGTAAAATTTGAAGACCATTCCCATTTTCCACCAGAAGCACCTTTACCACTCTTTGTAGTAATAATAACTACACCATTCGCCCCACGTGAACCGTAAATGGCAGTGGCCGAAGCATCTTTAAGTATGCTCATACTTTCGATGTCATTCGGGTTTAAGAAACTTAGTGGGTTTCCTTGCGCACTACCGGCTTCGCCTTGAGCGTCAGTACTTTCTCCAAAAAGGGCAACGCCATCAACAACAAATAACGGGTTGTTGTTTGCACGTACCGAGTTGGCACCTCTAATATTAATATTTATACCAGAACCAGGCTCACCACTTGTTTGTTGAATATTAACCCCAGCAGTTTTACCTTGAATCAATTGTTCTGGAGATGAAATGACACCTCCGTTAAAATCATCTGACGTTACTGCGGTCACTGACCCGGTAGCATCTTTTACAGTTGTTGTACCATAACCAATGACGACAACTTCTTCCAATGCTTCTGCATCTTCTTGCAATGTAACGTCGATCGTGGTTTGACCATTAACTGCGATTTCTCTGGCCAAATAGCCGATGTAGCTAAATACCAAAGTGGCATCATCACTTTCTACATCGAGAGTATAGTTACCGTCAAAATCAGTTTGAGTACCGTTGGTCGTTCCTTTTACAACAACACTAGCACCAGGTAGCGGTCCGTTCGCATCGGAGACGGTTCCTGTTACCTCCTGTGCCTGCACCATACCAAAGCACAAAAATGCCCCGGTAATCAACAAGCTCTTTAGTAGCGTAATCTTCATAAATTGTTAATTTTAATTGAGTTAATTTTAGTTCAAGTGTTAAAAATATGTAAAATTGTTATTATACAAACGTTAAGAGAGATTGGAAGAACTACGAAAACGGTTTCGTGTTAATAACTTTATTGAAATGGGATAATAATAACATGACTCCTAATAATTTATTAAATTCATATTAAAGAATATACAGAAGTGGGGAATTGATAATTCGGAGCAAATATACATTTTTTCTTTTTATTAACACTTTCTTTGGTTTTTCCCTTTAATCCCTCAATCAAAAGGTATCAATTTCGATTATTGGGCTAAATTTCATTATTTGTAGTTTATAAAACCAAAAGTCTTCAATTTTGAAAAGAAAAATTACTTTGAAGGATATTGCCCGCGAGCTTGAGGTTTCTATTTCGACTGTGTCTAAAGCACTGAAGAACAGTAAAGAAATAAGTGTAGATACCAAAGGAAAGATACAAGCTTTTGCGAAGCTCTATAATTATAGGCCTAACAATATTGCTGTTAGTTTAAAGAATAAACGCACTAGAAATATTGGTGTAATAATACCCGATATCGTACACTATTTCTTTACGACAGTTTTTAAGGGAATTGAGAAATATGCCAATAGTAGAGGGTATAATGTGATTATATGTGTTTCAGATGAGTCCTTCGATAAGGAGGTAATTAATATGAAAATGTTGGCCAATGGTAGTATCGATGGTTTTATCATGTCACTTTCTGCTGAGACACAGCAAAAAAATGATTTCAATCATTTAAAGGAAGTTACCCAACAAGGCATACCTTTAGTGTTGTTTGACCGTGTTACCGATGAAATTCCGTGTGATAAGGTTGTTACAAATGACACCAAAATTGCTCAGGAAGCAGTAAACAAAATGATTACCGCAGGTAGAAAAAAGGTAGCGCTACTAACGACGGAAAATTTCTTTAATGTTAGTACAGATCGGGAAACCGGTTATCGAAAGGCCCTTATTGAGAATGATATAATAGTTGATGAAAAGTTGATTTTAAGACTACCTTTTAATAAAAGTATTGAGGCCATAGGTCCTTTTTTAGACAATAATGAAATCGACGCTGTTTTTGCGGTGAATGAAGTTTTCGCGATCCATGCCATGGGTATTGCTCAAAGCAAAGGCATGAAAGTTCCTGAAGACATTTCATTTATTGGCTTCACAAATGGAATGTTATCTCGATATGCGTCGCCGAGTCTTACATCTGTCGCCCAACATGGTGATCGTATGGGTGAAGTTGCCGCGCAAATGCTTATAGAAAAGATAGAGACGGAAATTGATGAAAATGAAGATGAGACGTATCGAACAGAAACAATAGAGGCCACCTTGATCGAAAGGGAGTCAACCAATTAGTAATCCACAATATTTTAAGAAATGAATAAAACCGGATTTATATTCGATTTAGATGGCGTAATTGTCGACACTGCTAAATACCATTATTTAGCTTGGAAGAACCTTGCCAATGAGTTGGGGTTTGAATTTACCCATGAACAAAATGAATTATTCAAGGGGGTAAGTAGAAAAAGATGTCTTGAAATCTTATTGGATATTGGTAAGGTAGAGGCGACTCAAGACCAATTCGATAGTTGGATGGTAGAAAAAAACGAAGACTATTTAAAGTATATTGAAAAAATGGATGAGACCGAAATTCTTCCTGATGTTCCCAAGGTACTTGAATACCTCACAGAGGGTAAATTTCCCATCGCCTTGGGATCGGCAAGTAAGAATGCTAGACCTATTTTAGAAAAAGTAAGTTTACTGAAATATTTCAATACAATTGTTGATGGTAATAATGTCACCAAGGCCAAGCCTGACCCTGAAGTTTTTCTTATTGCTGCAAATCAACTCGGGGTGAACCCAAAAAATTGCGTTGTTTTTGAAGATGCTCAGGCAGGAATTCAAGCGGCGAATGCTGCGAAAATGATCAGCATAGGAATTGGCGACAAACAAGTTCTTTCAGAGGCCGATTTCAATTTCAAGGATTTCACTGAGATTGATTTAGAGTTTTTACAAGGGCTGATTAGATA
>CAZTLZ010000029.1:0-25164 GCA_964614665.1 uncultured Maribacter sp. | reverse complement strand
TCGATTACCACTGGGAGATTCAAATCGCAACCCACTATCACTCAGTACAATCCCGGTATTGGCATTGTTCACCAAGATGATATTATTATCCCCATTTGACATAGGAAATACCGCTGGACCCACATTTGAAATAGTGTACGAGTCTATGGGGGTGGGATTTGTACCTCTGTAGACATTTACTAAAAATGGAGTTGGTTCCGGTGTGGAAAGGTAAACAGCTTGTTGACTGATACCTGCATTATTTTGCCCCTGTTTTAAGGGTGGTAGATAGTGAAGATCGCTTAGTTGTGCCTTAGCAGAAAATGCAAATCCGATTAGCAAGCAAAAAAAAAGTACTTTACGTATCATTACAGGTTACTTTGTTAATGATGGACGGCTAGTGCCCAACTTCAAAAAAAAACCAATCTTGGTCAACAGGCAATAATTTGTTGTAAAACTGGCCTACATTGTTGGTAACTCTGGGTATTGTGTAAATTAGTGGTTGAAATAGTCGTGAATTCAGGGTTTTGTATGAAGTAGTACACCATGTAAAGTGATACTTTAAACGAGGAAAATTATATACAAATTGATGTCACATAATTAAAAAAAATTAGATATGTCGGAAGAGAAATTGATGTCGAAAAAGAAACCTGCATATCCGGTAAGTAAACGATTGGATGCTTATTTAGATCAGTACAGCCGTAAAATAGAAATTCCTATATTCTATGAGGATTTACTTAGATTTTCAGGTTCAGTTGTGGTATACGATGCCCATGATGAAGATACACTTTGGGTTAGGGTGTATTATTCCGATGTTGAAAGAAAAGAAATTGATTTGAGCCTCAAAAAAGTATATTCTATTCTTCATTCAGATGGAAGCAATAGAATCATAGAGTATTTGAATATCGATGCTGTTGACTATTGTACTTTTGGCAACTCTAAACCATTTCGAATTAAGGTGCGAAACATCCTTAATGATAACTTCACTTATTTCTACGTAAAAAAGACTGATGCTTCCCGTGTATATGGATTGGAACTTGAACATATGCTCTCACCGTATAACTTGAACTTTTTGGTGTATAAAGACACCCTTATTGAAGAGCATATTGCAGGTATACCTGGTGATGTTTTCATTAAGGAAATGCTGCCCAAATGTTCTGAATCAGAAAAAGCTCAACTAGCCAAGGAATTTGTGAAATTCAATGAACGCTGTATGATTCGATTATTGGGTGATATGCGTGCTTATAATTATGTTATCGTTCCTACTCATGATTTTGACCATGTTGTATATAAGATTAGGGCTATTGATTTCGATCAACAATGTTTTGAAGGAAAATTAAAGGTATACCGACCCCAGTTTTTCAAAGAAAACTATCTTATGGTCGAGTTGGTGAGAGCCAAACTCCAAAAAACATCGGTTGATCAATATAAAATTGAAGAACGATCAATTGTAGCGAAGAGGATTATCAGCTCTGAGGACCGTATCGAAGAGTTGGTAGATATCTGTAGAGAGGATAATATTTCGTTGGATGAAAACATTTTGATGTTACGAGACCAAATCTACGATCTCACTCTAGATAAGAAGTTTAAGAAATGTAAGACTATGGGCGAAGTACTTACTTTGGGCCTCGATTTTGTAAAGAGAAACTATGAAGATGTAAGCATGAAGCAAATCATCGAACAAAAGATAAAACTGCCTTAAGCTAATGCCGAATCCCTAGCTTTTCTGCTCTTTGTTGAAATACACCAAATAATAGTACATCTGACGCTCTTCGTCCCAACCTTTCTCAACAAATTTTTCAGCTGAATCCGGATTTATGAAATCCATCTTGATTTGGATATTGGTGTCCAAATTGATGACATTTTTTATTTTTTTTCTTGCATCAGAGACTGCCTTGTTCGCAATATCGAAGTTCGATACATCTTCAATGCTATATTTCGGTCCTTTTTCTACTTTGTAATGTTTGAACTCCGGTATTAATTCAGGGTTTTCCATAACTTCGGTCAAGAAGCTACTTTCTTCAAATTCATCGTTTTTGGCGAAGTGGTTCACCGCTCTATTGACAAAAAGTACTTCTTGTTGCTTATCCTCAGCAGGTAGTACAACGTCTTTCGCAAAGTTTTGACAGAATTTCAAATAATTTTTCGTGTAGAAATTTTCATCGGCTAAGGCATCAACACCTAAGAAATTCTCTAACCAATATTTTGCATCATAACGATTACTATCTACAGAAAGCACTTTATAACCCTCTTCTTTGTTGGTGTTGAAAATGAGGCACCCTTTATCCAATTTATTAATGTTTATGCCCTGTTGAATAATAATATCCAAGTTGCTGCCTTTTTCGGCGAACTGAAGAAAATCATGCTTAAGCTCACTTTTAAAAACACCTACGGCATCCACTTTGACATTGTCAAGAATCAAACCAGTGAGATAGGTTATATACACCTCTCCACTTTTTATATGTGGATGATTGGATTGCTCGAAGAGGTGGGTCGCAATTTTTTTCGAGTTCAAATGGGCAGAAGATGGATCGGAGAATATTTCTGTTACTATTTTATATAATTCATTGAATTCAACATCTACCTCATTAGAAAGCTTAAAATAATTTTCTTCTTTTTCCCGAAATGGTTTAAAGAAATATTCTTTCAAAATACCATTAGTTTCGTCATTTAGAGCAGTAGGTTCCTCTGATAAAAAGGCTCCTTCTCCTTTGTTTTTATTTCCAATTCTGTGAATGGAAATACTTTCGATTTGGGTGGAATAGAGGTTGATCATTGTTGTTTTTTATTACTATTCCCGCAAGGACGGGATTTTTTTGCGATTAACTTTTTTGAGCGGTTCTGGACAGTACTTTAGTGATTTTCAATTTGATTCGCTTGGATGGGCAGATTTTCAACACTGTTTCAGTTCCAATTTTCATCAAAATCAAGGTCATCATAGTTTTCAAGGGTATCATCAAAATCAAATGCTGGGTCGGTGTCGGCCTTGAAGTTCTTTTCCGGTGGGGTTTCAGGCAATTCACCGAAACTGAACAACAGATTCGGGTATGAAATGCCTGGTTCATTTTCTACGATATCGGCCAATTCTACAAAGAAAGTCCACATATTTAAAAAATCATAAACATAAATGAGTTTGGAATTTTTTACGTTCATAACATCTTCTAAAAAAGTCTCGTTCATTAATCGAACATCGGCGCCTGTTTCACTCATATCGAAAAGTGCGATCTCCTCATTTTGATTCCATTCATTATCACAAGTATAGAACGAGGCCATTTCATTACCAAGAAATCCAAAAGATTGGGTAATTGCATTGTGGAATTCTTCCATTGAATTTCCTGCTTCAATCTCAATATCCCTGAATATATCTTCCTTAGCATCCAATATGATGCGAATTTTATAAATCATCAGTGTTTATTTGCGGGAGGGTAAAGTTACAATAATAAGTTATAAAGATCTTTTATTTAGTAAATCGATGTAAGGTGAAGGTCATAGCTGCCAAAAGGAAAAATGCGACGATTTGATGTGTGATACCAAGCCAAAGGGGAACACCATTTAGCAAAGTGAATACACCCAGAACAAACTGTAACCCAACCAAGATTAATACCCAGTCAACACCTTTTTTTTGCGGAATGGTAAGTTTTTTGCTCTTTGTTTTATACCATATTGCAAAACATAGGCCAACAACAATGTAGGCCAGATAGCGATGTACGAACTGAACACCACTTTTACCTTCGATAAAGTTCTTAATTAGTGGATCTTGTTCAATGAAAACAGTTTCATGCATGATTTTACCTTCACTCATGAGGGGCCAGTGATTATGAACCAAGCCGGCATCCAAGCCCGCAACAAATGCTCCCCAAACTATTTGAATGATTAGTATGGCCATAGTGAGACGAATCAAATTAAGCAGGCCTTTACGGATTGGTTTTCTAGTGGGAAATGTCAAATCTAGCGCCACCCATAAGCTATAGGCAAAGGTTAGAAATGCAGTGGTAAGATGAGCCGCTAAACGATAGTGTGAAACATCTGGCCTATCGACTAATCCACTTTTCACCATGTACCAGCCCAAAAAACCTTGAAATGCACCCAAAGCAAGTAAAACAAGGCACTTTTTAACGGTTGATCTGTTCAGTCTTTTTGTAATTAAAAAGAAAAGAAAAGGTACGAAGAAAACAAGGCCAATAACCCGGCCAATAACTCTATGGATCCATTCCCAGAAATAAATACCTTTGAAGTCTTCTAAGGTGAAATCATAGTTGAGCTTTTTATATTCGGGGTACTGTTTATACAGTTCAAATGCATCATGCCATTCTTGCTCGTTCATTGGGGGCACGGTTCCACTTATGAGTTTGTAATTTGAAATAGAAAGACCCGAATGGGTCAACCTTGTTATGCCTCCTACCAACACCATGATGAATATTAGAAAACAACCAGTCAAGAGCCAGTAGATAACGGGTTTATTTGAGCGCATAACGAATACTTTGAAGGAGCAAAATTAAGATACTTTGAGAAGATTACTAACGTAGAACCAAAAGATTTTCGATAAAAAGGATCAATGGGAATAGGGTGTTGACGAAGTAGTACTTTAGGACATCTTTAACCCCATTTCGTTCCCTTTTGCAATCATGAATTTTTTGGCTGCCTCATGCTCATTCGGTATTTCCCCTTCCAAAATAGCCTCTTTGATAGCCTCTTTGATGATGCCGATTTCTTTGGAAGGTTTGAGGTTAAAGGTCTTCATAATCTCCTCACCAGAAACAGGGGGTTGAAAGTTGCGAATATGATCACGCTCCTCTACCTCCTTGATCTTCTTACGAACTATTTTGAAGTTGTTTTTGTATTTGCGTTGTTTTTTTGGGTTTTTGGTAGTGATATCCGCTTCGCATAAAGTCATTAAATCCTCGACATGGTCTCCCGCATCAAAAACCAAGCGACGTACCGCAGAGTCCGTGGCAAAATCTTCTGAAAGGACAATAGGTCTAGAGCTCATCAATACCATCTTTTGAACAAACTTCATTTTATCATTCAACGGCATCTTGAGCCTTTTGAATAGCTTGTAGACCATTTTTGAACCTACGAATTCATGCCCATGAAAAGTCCACCCGATTTTTTTATGAAATTTTTTAGTGGGTGCTTTTCCAATATCATGTAATAAAGCTGCCCATCGCAGCCATAGATCGTCTGTCGTTTCACAAATATTATCTACAACCTCTAGTGTGTGCCAAAAGTTATCTTTATGACGCTGTCCTTCTATTTCTTCGATTCCTTGGAGTGCAACTAACTCGGGCAGTATGAAAGATAAAAGTTCTGTTTTTTGCAGTAATGAAAATCCAACGGAAGGTTTGGTGCTTGCCATAATCTTGTGAAGCTCATCAACGATACGCTCTTTTGAAATTATTTCAATCCGTTCTTTATTTTTGGTAATTGCTTGTAGCGATTTTAGATTAATAGTGAAATCTAATTGGGTGGCAAATCGAATTGCACGCATCATGCGCAGTGGATCATCAGAATAAGTGATATTGGGTTCTAAGGGAGTGCGGATGATTTTTTGTTCTAAATCAGAAATGCCTTGAAAAGGATCGAGAAGGTTTCCATAATCCGATTTGTTAAGGGAAATGGCCAGCGTATTAATTGTAAAATCTCTACGATTCTGGTCATCTAACAAAGTGCCATTTTCTACAACCGGTTTTCTACTATCCCTATGATAACTCTCCTTGCGAGCTCCAACAAATTCAATTTCGATAGCCTCGCTTGTTATCATGGCTGTGCCAAAGTTCTTAAAAACGGAAACCTGTGGTTTTCCATCTAATTTTGAAGCCACTTTTTTTGCCAATACAATTCCACTTCCAATTGCAAGAATATCAATATCCTTGGGTGTTCCCCTTTTTAATAGATAATCACGAACAAAACCACCTATGACGTAGCAATCTATCTCAAGTTCCTCAGCTGCTTGGGCGACTAACTTGAATAACGGATGTGTAAGTGCTTGCTTGTGGTTCAAAGGGATGAAAATTTAAATATTTTATACTAGTGAAGTTCGAAGGCAATTTTTGAGTCGCTGCACATTATTCGCGAATTACTCTTACGGTACCATCATTACTAAGTTTGATAATTGCCGATGGAAGTCCATTCTGGTTATCCTGATACAAATTTACCACATAGTCTACTCCTTTTAAAATTGATTGTTTGATTTGGCCAAAATTTTGTGGTGTAGGCTCTCCTGAAATATTAGCGGAAGTCGAAACCAAAGGCTTTTTGAACTTGTTGATCAAATATTGACAAAACTTATCCGAGGCAACTCTGATAGCAAGTGTATTATCTTGTGCTACCAAGTTTTTTGCAATGCCCTTAGGATCATCATAGATAATCGTGGTGGGTTTGGTCGAAAGATCCATTATGTCATAGGCAAGGTCGGGTACTTTTGAAATATATCGCTCGAGCATACCATCGTTTGCAACCATACAAATTAGCGCCTTACTGTCTAGGCGCTGTTTTAGATCGTATACTTTTTGTACTGCTTTTTCATCGGTAGCGTCACAACCAATGCCCCAAACGGTGTCTGTTGGATATAGAATAAGTCCACCCCTGGAAAGTACTTCAACAGCCTTGTTTATTTCTTCTATCATGACATTAAGTCGCTGGGCTTTAATCAAGCAAAAATAATATTTCTATTAAGAACTAATGGTATTCTCAGTCTTCGATTACTTGGTTTTGCTTTAAAGATTTCCCCATCGGAAGGCCAATCAGAATGCGGTGAAACAGTTGAAAATATTTCGGTTTAATTAAAGAAGTTATGCCATAGCGCAAAATGAAGACAACTCGTAATAACTGATAATGTACATAGCCATAGTTCTTTCTTATCACATAAAACATTGATGTTTTTAGTTCTGTTTTTATGGCCATCGGCATTTTGGTCTTGTTAATACTTTGACCTTGGTAATGTATATAGGTTGCTGAAGGGATGAAGTAGGTCTTTTTCCCTTTTTTCTTGAGTCGATAGCAAATATCACTTTCCTCAAAATATAGAAATATATTGGTATCAAACCCTCCCACGGCATTAAAGTCATTTGCCCTGAAAAATAGAAAACTTCCGTTTACATAATCTACAGAAATTGGTTCGTCGTAAGTCTTTCTACGATTCGGTTTGGTGTAGAAGACTTCCATGAACTTTTTGCCAAAAACTTCTCTGGCAAATGATGTAAAATAGTCAAAACTTACTTGTTTTTGACCATGTTCATTCATAATCTGTGGTCCGCAAACCGCCGCATCTTCAGAACTTTCCATAAATTCAAAGCACTTTTTTATGGGATTGTCTTTTACCAAAGTGTCATTGTTCAAAAACAAATAATAGCGAGCGTTGGCAAATTGAACCCCGTGCATATTACCTCCTCCAAAGCCCTTATTGAAGCGGCTTCTGTATAAGGTGACCTTTGGACTTTGAAGTTTTAGGAAAGCAGATTTTAAGGTTTCATAATCTTCCTTTTTCGAGGCATTATCGATAACGATAATCTCATAACTCAAATCACTATTTGTATTTTTCAATATACTTTCAACACATTTCACTGTAAATCCTGAAGAGTTATAGTTGATTATGATAATTGCGATATCGTAAGTTGGATTGGTCATTTTACTATGATGAAACTTCTTCTTGAAAATTAAAATTTTTGATAAGAAAATCAGAAAGGGCTGCCATAAAAAGCTCTGGCTCAAAAGATTCGTATAGATTGTGGATGTTTTTCCTGATTGCTTTCTTGTCTAAATTCTCAAATACCTCCGGTTTATAATCCTTTAAATGTATACCAACATGTTCCTGCGAATTCTCGGCATGCCAAGCACCTTTAATTATGAACGGACTAAACATACAAAAAGTCGGTATATGTAAGGCCTTGGCCATATTCACCGCTCCACCTTCATTACCTATCAATGCTGAACATTGTGATAAAATCGCTAGAAATTCGCGCAAGGATTCAGAATAGAAGTCTATTGCTATTCGTGCTTGGGTTCCCTTTTTGCATTTTTCATAAATGGCGTGTACTTCTTTTTTTTGATCGGGAATATAATTTAGGAGTAGTTTGGCCTCTGTTCGAGAACAAATGAAATCTAAAACTTTGGCCATATATGCCGCAGGGTAGGTTTTTAATTCACTACTGCCCAAAATACCGATCATGATTAATTTTTGGTGTTCGTCGCTTTTTATTTTGCCCAGCGCCGTTTGAGCTATTTTAGTTTCTTGTTCGGTCAAGTATATTTTTGGGTAGGTGACAACCCTATTGATATCCCCAAGAATGGGATTTAGAAGCTGTAATCGATTTTGAATAGCCAAAGGTACTATTCCGTTGGGATCGAGATTCTCTTCTACGGTATTTGTATAAATCCATTTTGTATACCATTTGTAATGAGAAATTTTGAATTTTGATTTAGAAAAGAGGGAAATCAAATTACTCTCGGTTTTTCCATAAGCATCGATAACCCCATGATAAAACTCCTTTTGAAGTGATTTTAAAAATCTGTAAAACTCCAATTTGGACGAACGATATTTTTGTTCAAACACAATTATCTTGTCGATATATGGATTGTTTTCCAAAACAGCCAAGGTATTTTGATTGGCCACAAAGTGAATTGTACAATTAGGGTAAGCAGACTTTAAACGCTCACAGATAATAGTGCTGGCCAAAACATCACCTATCATTTTTTGTTGAATCACCAGAAACTTCATAAAGGGCATAAGTAAATATACTATTTCTCTCTACCAAAAATACGGGTAGTTCCTTTCTCAAGTGGTACTGACGATACATTATTCACAAATTTTCGATATTTGGAAGATGATAAAGGCCAAACTTTATTCAAGATGAAACTCAAAAAACTACATTTGTAAAAATTGTAAGTCAAATTTATTTTCATGAATACTGTAAGTGTTATCGTTAGTACCTACAAAAAGCCAGATTGGTTGAGAAAAGTACTCTGGGGCTTTGATTGCCAAACCTACAAAGACTTTGAGGTAGTTATTGCTGATGATGGTTCTGGCGAAGAAACCAAAGATTTGATATTGGAAATGCAAGAAAAAGTTTCTTACACCATCAAGCATATTTGGCAAGAGGATGACGGTTTTCAGAAATGTAGAATTCTAAACAAAGCTATTACGTCATGTAGTACAGAGTATATTATAATGACTGATGGTGATTGTATACCTAGGGAGGATTTTGTGCAGGTTCATTATTTGAACAAAGAGCCAGGTCATTTCATATCGGGAGGGTATTATATGCTGCCCATGAATATATCAAATGCTATCAGTGAAGAAGACATTCGAAAACAAAATTGCTTTGATATCGTTTGGCTAAGAAAGAAGGGAATTCCGAAAACTTTTAAGAATAACAAGCTTACCGCCAGCGGGTTTATCTCTAAGTTGTTTAATACATTTACACCAACAAACGCCAGTTGGAACGGGCATAACTCGTCAGCCTGGAAAAACGATATCTTGAACGTAAATGGTTTTGACGAGCGAATGCAATACGGGGGAGAAGATCGAGAATTCGGTGAGCGACTTGCAAATTTTGGGATAAAATCCAAACAACTGAGATATAGTGCTGTTTGTATTCATTTAGATCATGAACGCAGCTATCGCACTCCAGAAGCTATAGCTAAAAATATGGTCATACGAAAAGAGGTCAAACAAAACAAAAGCGTTTGGACCTATCACGGCATTATCAAATAATAAGCCATTTCATTTTTCTTTTCAAGCCTTTTCAATTCTCGGTAGCGTTCTAAATCGCTAATGGCATTCAGATAACAGATGGTCATTCCTTTTCTCCCGTCTAGAATACCTAAACGTAAAAAATAATGATTGAAGAATTTCCATGAGGGCTTTAAGACAAGGGATAAATAGTTGAAATTTTTCTCCGTAAAGAAATCTTCCTTAGCCTTTAATCTGCCATATTTGAGCATTTTTGACTTATAATCTTCATAGTTCTTATAACAATAATGCGTCAACTTCTCTCTAAAGATTCCCGATTTTCCATTCACTTCCAGGGTTTCATGTACAATCTTTCTATCTGAAAACTTGGCTTTACTCTTTCTGAAGAGGCGATAGTTTTTGTCGGTTTGCCACCCACTATAGCGCAGTACCTCATTTGCGAACATAAATTTTCTGTAAAACCAATACGCCGAAAAGTCAGGATTGCTTTGCACAGTTGTGATAATTTCGGATTTAAGTTCTTCAGAAACAACCTCGTCGGCATCTAAAAAAAGCACCCAATCGTTATTAGCCTGTTCTAATGCAAATGATTTTTGTGACGTGAAATTGGCAAAAGGGTGTTGTATTACCTTGACTTTAGAATGAGCCCGTAAGTATTCATAAGTGCCATCTGTACTGTAAGAATCGACTACAATTATTTCATCTGCAAATTCTACGGATTCAATACACTTTTCAATGTATCCAATCTCGTTGAAGGCAATAATCAATGCCGAAATTTTCACTTTTGGGTTATACATAACACGTGCCAATTAAGGTAGTAGGGTAGCACAAAGCTATAACTAAAATGGGGAAATGGGTAATGATATGGGGAAAAATTCCCACAAATTCAACAGCTGTTAAAGTAATATGATTGTCGTTACGATTTTCTTAACAGAAGGCTATTACAATTGAATATTTAATTGCTTTGCTGCGGAGCGGTCTTTAGACTTGGTACCTTTTGCTCCTGTTCCAAACGCCTTAATTCTAGATATCTTTCCCAATCACCAAGTGCATTCAGATAGCATACTTTGATGCCTTTAAGTCCGTCAAGCACACCAAAACGGACGATATAATTGTATAAAAACCTATAACTTGGTTTAAAGAGCAATAAGCCAAAACTAAATCGCTTATTCTGTAAAATGGCCTCCTTGGCCTTAAGTCGACCATAGCAAAGCATTTTGTCCTTATAATTAGTATAATTTCTGTAGCAGTAGTGAATTAGTTTTTCTTTTAAGATACCTGAGGTTCCATCGACCTCTAAGGTTTCATGGACAATTCGTTTTTCAGAGAATTTTACTTTACTTTTTCTAAATAGTCTATAGTTTTTATCCGTTTGCCAACCGCTGAAGCGCAATCTTTTCTCTTGGAACATGAACTTTCTACTGAACCAATAGGCAACGTGTTCTTTTGGACCATTCACGGTAGCAATAATTTCATTATGCAGTTGCGGTGTGACCACCTCATCGGCATCGACAAAAATGACCCAATCATTTGAAGCTTGTTCTAATGTAAAGGCCTTTTGTGCCGTATAATTTTTAAATGGATGTTGGATTACCTTGACTTTTGGATGCGCTAAGAGATATTCATATGTGCCATCCGTGCTATAGGAATCGACCACAATAATTTCATCTGCAAATTCAATTGACTTTATGCAGTTTTCTATATATCCAATTTCGTTGTAAGTAATAACGAGTGCGGATATTTTTTGCCTTTGAAGCACCATAAATACTATTCTGTAGGTTACTTATCATAGCGTGGTCTTCTTTACTAACTGTCAAAAAAGCAAAAAATTATATTTTGGAGCGGAAATTTCCTTCAAATTTAAACAGCAACGTTGTATTCACGCAATGCATCATTTAGTGAGGTTTTCTTATTGGTGCTTTCCTTTCGAGTACCGATGATAAGCGCACAAGGCACTTGATAATCCCCCGCAGCAAATGTCTTGGTATAACTACCTGGTATAACTACGGAACGCTCAGGAACCCTGCCCTTCATTTCAATAGGTTCATTTCCGGTAACATCTATGATCTTTGTTGAGGCGGTCAGCACTACATTTGCCCCAAGAACAGCTTCTTTTTCTACGCGAACTCCTTCTACGACAATACATCGAGAACCAACAAAAGCACTATCCTCAATGATAACAGGAGCCGCCTGCAGTGGCTCTAAAACACCGCCAATACCAACACCGCCGCTCAAATGAACATTTTCACCTATTTGGGCACAACTACCTACCGTTGCCCAAGTATCGACCATGGTACCTTCATCTACATAAGCCCCAATATTAACGTAACTAGGCATTAGAATGGTGCCTTTTGAAATGTAAGCACCATGTCGTGCCACAGCATGGGGCACAACCCTGATTCCCTTTTCGGCATATCCTTTTTTTAACGGAATTTTATCGTGGTATTCAAAGATGCCAGCTTCCAATGTTTCCATTTTTTGAATGGGAAAGTAGAGAACAACTCCTTTTTTGACCCATTCATTGATTTGCCAACCACTTTGGGTCGGTTCGGCGCAACGAAGCTTGCCAACATCGAGTAAATCGATAATTTCCCGAATAGCATCTTGAGTTTTATTTTCTTTGAGAAGCTCGCGGTTTTCCCAAGCATTTTCTATAGTAGTACGTAGTTCAGTCATCTTTTTTTGAAATTTTGACAAATATAAGGGGAGCCATATGAATTGCCTTGATAATTTTAAAGGTGTAACAAATTATGGCTATTTTTGCAAAAAAAAGTGATTTGGGACGCATTGTTGCTTTGGACTATGGAAAAAAGAGGACCGGAATTGCCGTAACGGATTCGTTACAGCTCATTGCATCAGGTCTTACAACCGTGGCCACGAATGACTTACTAGATTTTTTGAAACGATATGTTGATGAGGAGAATGTGGAGCGTTTCATTGTAGGTGAGCCCAAACAAATGAACAATACACCTTCGGAGTCAGAAATGTTCATAGCTCCTTTTTTGGGCCGATTGAAAAAGGCCTTTCCTGATGTGCCTGTTGAAAGGCAGGATGAAAGATTCACCTCAAAAATGGC
Source organism: uncultured Maribacter sp. (assembly GCA_964614665.1). Taxonomy (GTDB): domain Bacteria; phylum Bacteroidota; class Bacteroidia; order Flavobacteriales; family Flavobacteriaceae; genus Maribacter_C. The sequence continues at coordinate 12,418 of CAZTLZ010000029.1, read as the reverse complement.
ATTTCAATCAATGATCGAGGGTGGATTAAAGAAAAAGCAAAGAAGAGATAAGGCCTTATTAGATGAAATTAGTGCAACCATCATATTACAAGCATATTTAAACAGACAGTAAAATGACATTACCCATTATAGCCTATGGTGATCCCGTTCTGCGAAAAGTAGGAAAGGAAATCAATGCTGATTACCCGGACCTCAAAAAGTTGATTCTTAATATGTGGGAGACTATGTATAATGCAAATGGGGTTGGCCTTGCTGCTCCGCAGATAGGACTACCTATTCGACTTTTTTTGATTGATACCACCCCTTTTTCTGATGATGAGGATTTATCCTCCGACGAACAGAAAGCGCTGCATGGTTTTAAAAAGGTATTCATCAACGCTTATTTTGAGGAAGAAATCGGTGAAGAGTGGATTTTTAATGAAGGTTGTCTGAGTATACCAGATGTTCGTGAAGATGTAAAACGAAAGGATACGATTACTATCACATATTTCGATGAAACTTTCAAGAAGAGAACTGAAACCTACAATGGGCTGTTAGCCCGGGTGATTCAACATGAATATGATCATATTGAAGGAATTTTATTCACGGATAAATTATCGCCTCTGAAAAAACGTCTTTTGAAGGGTCGATTGGCTAACATATCAAAGGGGAAAATAAAGATCGATTACCGAATGCGATTTCCTAAAATGAAAAAAGGGCGTTAAATACATACGGCAATTGGACTAAATGTTTCATATTTGTCGCTTAGAATTTTGAAAATAGATGAGTTTAGATAAAATCATGTCCATAGGGGGAAAACCTGGATTGTACAAATTAATAACCCAAACGAGAAGTGGATTCGTTGCAGAGTCACTTCTTGATGGAAAGAAAATTACTGTGGGTCTTCGTAGCAACGTAAGCATACTGTCAGAGATTGCGATTTATACTTTAGATGAAGAGCTTCCTTTGCGTGAGGTTTTTCAAAAGGTACAAGTGAAAGAAAAAGGGAAGAAGACCTCGATTCCACACAAAGCGGAAAAGATAAAATTAGAAGAATATTTCTTCGAGGTACTTCCCAACTATGATGAAGATCGGGTTTATGCCAGTGACATCAAGAAAGTCATTCAATGGTATAATCTTCTTCATGATAATGGAATTACCGATTTTTCTACTGACGATGAAGATGCTTCTTCGGAAGAAGAATAAAAATCAATGTTAAAAAACCGGGCCTCAACTATGTTGAGGCTTTTTTTATGCCTTATGCGTGAAACATTGGTTATATTTAAAAGCTAATTACAAACCAATTTTTTGATGCTACATATTATAATTAGTAGGTTAGCTTTTTGTCTTGCCCTACTGATCCTCACCCCGATCTTCTCACAAGAAGCCAAAGACTCCACTAAAAAAGCAACCAAAGAGCTCCCTCTGGAGCCAGGACGTAAGATAGCCTTCACTACAGATAAAGGTACTTGGATGTCTCTTGACGTCAGTCCTGATGGCAATACCATAGTTTTTGATTTGATGGGTGATATTTATACAATACCTATGGCAGGGGGTAGGGCTACTTCCCTTACTTCCGGTATTCAGTATGATGTACATCCCAGATATAGCCCTGATGGTAAGTCAATTGTTTTTGTTTCAGATAAAAGTGGATCCGATAATATCTGGACGATGGATCTATCTACTAAGAAACTAAAACAAATCACCAAGGATAAAAAGCACAATTTCTTTTCAGCAGAATGGACACCAGATGGCGATTATATCGTTGGGGTAAAAGGGCGACGGAATATCAAACCTCATATCTATCATAAGGATGGGGGCTCTGGAAGTCAATTGGTGGGTAAACCTAAAGAGATCAAGTTGATCGATCCGGCCTTTGGAGCAGATGGTAAGTTGCTATATTTCTCGCAAAGAAGAAATTCATGGAATTATAATGCACAACTTCCTCAATATCAAATTGGCACCTATGACATGGAAGATGGTGATATGGCGATAATAACTTCCCGATATGGTTCGGCCTTTACACCAACCTTGTCCAATGATGGAAATTGGATGGTTTATGGAACACGGTTCGAAGAGGAAACCGGACTCGTGTTGCGGAATCTCAAAACAGGAAAAGAGCGCTGGTTGGCCTATCCGGTGCAGCGTGATGAGCAAGAGTCGATAGCTCCTTTGGGTGTTTTGCCGGCAATGTCATTCACCCCTGACAGCAAAAATCTAATAGCCTCTTACGGGGGCAAAATATATTCTATTTCCATTCCATTCAATATCGCAAGTGAAATTAAGTTTACCGCGAATGTGAAGCTTGAATTAGGGCCCCGATTGGAATTCAAGTATCCGATTAAGGATACCAAAGATGCATTGGTGACGCAGATTCGTGATGCCAAGCCTTCACCTGATGGTACTCGATTGGCCTTTACCGCTCTAAATCGGTTGTATGTAAAAGACTTACCAAATGGAACTCCAAGGCGGTTGACGGAAAACGATTTTACAGAGGCTCAACCATCGTGGTCACCCGACGGTAAATATATTGTTTTTACGACTTGGAAAAAGGGTGGGGGGCATCTCTATCGAATCAATGTAGATTCAAGGCCGAAACCATTACAGTTGACAAAAGAACCTGGGATCTATACCAACCCGTCCTGGTCGTACCAAAGTGAACGTATAGCTTTTCATCGCGGGGCAGCTCAGACGTATGACGATGCTATTGGACCTTTTTCGAGGGGTAGTCAGGTAGATTTGGTTTGGGTTTCGTCAGAAGGAGGTCCAATTCAGGTCATTGATAAGTCCAAAGGAAGGCAAATGCCCCACTTCACGAAGTTTGATAATCGCATTTATTTAAGCAGCAACGAAAAGGGACTGCTCTCTATTCGATGGGACGGAACGGATGAGAAGGTGCATTTGAAGTTGACAGGTATTGAAACATTTGGGTCACAAGATATCTATGGCAAAGACCATGATGCGGATAATTTTCATGCGGCACTACCTACCGCTGAGGAAGGTTGGCGTGATAACAAAAAAGCTTCAAAACCAACAGAGATTCATATTTCGCCTGATGGAAAAACGGCTCTAGCATTGATTAATAATGATATTTTCACGGTGACGATTCCCAAATATGGTAAGACACCTAGTATCTCTTTGGCAAAAGCCGATAATGCGGCGTTTCCGGCATTGAAACTGACTGTTTTAGGAGGAGAATTTCCAGTGTGGTCGTCCGATAGCAAGAAAGTGCATTGGTCGTTGGGAGCAAGCCACTTCAAGTACAATTTGGTTGAAGGAAAGAAATTTAAGGATAGTCTTAATATCGCTAAAAAGAAAGAAAAGGAATTAAAGGCCAAGGAAAAGAAAACTGATACTGCCGAAGTTGAAAAGAAGGATGAAAAGGATAAAAAAGAACCGAAATTCTTGGCTGAGGAATTCAGAATAAAGATAAATTATACAAAGGATATTCCGGAAGGTACTGTCTTATTAAAAGGTGGACGCATTATCACCATGAAAGAAGGGGGTGAGGTTATCGAAAATGGGGATATTTTGATAACCAACAACCGGATTACCGCTGTCGGAACCTCGGGAAGTTTAACGATTCCTGAAAATACCACTACGATTGATGTTACTGGTAAGACCGTTACCCCTGGGTTCATCGACACTCATGCTCATATGTGGCCGAATTGGGGCATACATAAAAATCAAGTATGGATTTACTCCGCGAATTTAGCCTATGGCGTAACTACCACAAGGGATCCTCAAACCGCGACCACTGATGTTCTGACATATGCTGATATGGTAGAGGCGGGTATGCTTCATGGTCCTAGGGTATACAGTACTGGCCCTGGAGTTGGCTTTTGGAAATACCAAATAGAAAGCCTAGATCATGCCAAAGATGTCTTAAAGCAATACAGTGAATATTACAATACAAAGAGTATTAAAATGTATTTGGTAGGTAATCGCCAGCAACGCCAATGGATAATTATGGCGGCCAAAGAATTGAAGTTGATGCCTACCACAGAGGGTGGCCTTGATTTTAAACTTAATATGACCCAATTACTGGATGGCTACCCCGGGCATGAACATTCATTGCCGATTTATCCTATTTACAATGATGTAGTGAAGACAATCGCAGATTCAAAAATGGCGGTTACACCAACATTATTGGTTTCTTATGGAGGTCCATGGGCTGAGAATTATTACTATTCAAGAGAAAATGTCTGGGGAGACACAAAGCTACAGTATTTTACACCGTACCAAGAGTTAGCTAGCAAGTCAAGAAGAAGACCAGGTTGGTTTATGGATGAGGAACATGTATTTAAAAAACACGCTGAGTTTATGAAAGACCTTGTTGAAGCGGGTGGACTGGCAGGTATTGGAAGCCATGGTCAGCTACAAGGATTAGGTTTCCATTGGGAGCTCTGGTCTGTTGCAAGTGGAGGAATGAAAAATTCAGACGCCTTGAAAGTTGCTACTATATTAGGAGCGAAAGCATTAGGCCTTGACGGTGACTTAGGTAGTTTGGAAAAAGGGAAGCTGGCTGATATTCTAATAATGGCTAAGAACCCCCTTGAGAATATTAGAAACAGCAATACCATAACCCATGTGGTCAAAAATGGTAAGGTGTATGATGCGAATACGTTGGATGAGGTATGGCCTGAGGAGAAAAAGGCCGAGCCCTTCAACTGGCAAACTAAAAAACCCGATGGATTGCCTGGGATAAAAAAATAGCCTTATTCCTTCATTGTTTTAAGGCTCTTCACAATGATATTTTCTCATAGCTTCCAGCCTTCTCGATAGGTACGGCCCACAAATTGGTTGGCCTCCTCAAGATTGGTGATTCTGGTATTCTCACCATCCCATAAGAGTTTTTTACGGGCAAAGAACTCCATATTACCTTCAGAATTTTCACGTCGAAGCATATAGCTCCTAATAGCCAGGTTACCCATCAGGACAGTTTCGGTCATGGGTCCGGCATAATCGAAAGAAGAGGTAAGGCCTAGGTGTTCCTGGCTACCAAAACCTGCCTTGCAAGCATCGACCCATTTGCGTTGGTGCCCGTATTCAGGTTCTTCATTTTCTTCGACCTCAGGTCCGAATTCAGTCGTGCCATCGTTCAAATACAATTTTGGCATGAGTGGAGAACTATCATTGATATTAGTTGAAATAATTCCTTTTTCGCCGATAATCAATACACCATTGGCGCTGTTTTTTCCACCGATGTCACTGTTCGCAGGAATGATGTCAGGGTGAGATGGTCGTATGCCGCCATCGCTCCATGTCATTTCGATAGGTGTTTTTGTCTTATCAGTAGCATCGAAATGCAATGTAATGAACGAAGAGGCCGGGCAACCTTCTGGGTGATAATCGGCCGTCCACATTTGAGAAAATACAGAGCCTACACTACATTCGGCATCCGTTGGGTACTTCAAACCTAATGTTCTGAAAGGTATGTCGATAAGGTGGCAACCAACATCACCTAAAGCCCCTGTTCCATAATCCCACCAACCTCTCCAATTGAATGGATGCAAATTTGGAGTAAAGGGTTTTGCAGCTGAAGGGCCTAGCCACAAATCCCAATAAAGATCTTTTGGTTTTAAGCTCTCATCTGGAGCGGGCATTTGACCACCCTGGGGCCAAACGGGTCGATTGGTCCACACTTGTACTTTAGAAACAGCACCGATAGCATCGGAATCAATCCATTTCTGAACCATATTCAACAATGGATTCGAACCTCCTTGATTTCCCATTTGGGAAACAATCTTTTTTTCGCGAGCCATTTCGGTCAAAATTCTGGCTTCTCGAATATTGTGGGTCATTGGTTTTTGAACGTATACATGAATACCTCGCTCCATGGCATAAGCCGCAGCTGGACCATGAACATGATCAGGAGTGGAAATGGTAACCGCGTCGATGCTCCTTTCTTTATCGAGCATTTTTCGATAATCATTGTATAGTCTTGCTTTGGGAAAATTTTCTACCGAACGTTTTGCCGACCCGGAGAAATCGACATCGCAAAGCGCTCTTACTTTTTCGCGACCGTTGACAGAGGCATTTTTGATATCACTAGTTCCTTTTCCTCCAGCGCCAATGGCAGCCAGATTCAGACGATCACTGGGTGCCAGATACCCCACGCCTCCTAAAACATGTCGAGGTACTATAAATATGGAAGAAGCTATAGCCCCTTTTTTGATAAATGATCGTCTCGAAGTACTTTCTTTTTTTGTTTTTTCATTTCCCATTGGTATCAGGTATTTCTCAGTTGATTTCGAAAAGAACTAAAGTTAGTGAAAAATATTATCAGTAGATTCAAAGACAATCAGATTGAATAGTGAAGAAAACAAAACCAATACTTCTTCATGCTTACCTATAAAATCAATCAATTATAATCGATTTATTTACTTCAGGAGTCTATCGACTTTTGTACGCAGATGAACAATTAGTTTGTTCAAAGTAGTGCCGAAGAATGCAAATGGGCTTCTATACTTTTTGTTAATTGTTGGACTGTTTTATTGATACTTTTATGAAATAATAAAACTACGTTCGCTAAATGCAGGTAGATTTGGTTCTCCTTCGTAGAAATATTGAATGTTGTCCTTGTGGTCTGTTAGACCAAGGCTGTATAGAACTGGAACATAGTGGTCTGGTGTTGGTGATGCTAGTATTCCCAGTTCATGACTATTTTCATAATTGATGAGGTCAGCAAAATTTCGATTGTCAATCTGTTTTTTTAACCACAGATCATATTCTGCCTCCCATCCATAGGGGGTCATGTCACCACTCCTCATTCTTTGTCCAGCTAATTTAAGATTGTGTATTAATGATCCGCTGCCTATTATCAGTACACCTTTTTCTCTTAAAGACTTTAACTGTTTACCTAGCTCATAGTGATAACTCGGTTTGGCATAATAATCAATACTCATTTGAAATACCGGAATATTTGCATCCGGAAATAAATGCATAAGCATGGGCCATGCTCCATGATCTAATCCCCAATCTTCTGTTTCAATAATAGAAGGAACAATTTTGCTTACTTCATGGGCAATGTCCGGTGCTCCTGTAGCATGATATTTGGGGTCATAATGGTGTTCAGGAAACCCGTAATAATCATAGATCTGCTCTTGTTTTTTGGATACATTCACAAAAGTGCCCTTAGTACACCAATGAGCAGAGACTATAAGAGCAGCTTTTACTTCATAGTTTTTTTGAAGGTTTATCCCTAGTTCATGTAAAGTATTCCAAAAAGGGCGTTCCTCTTTTGATAAAGGAATGTCCATAGGGTTTCCATGTGATGTAAACAAAACTGGCATTCGCTTGCTTTGTTTTGGCAAGGTATCGGTAAATGCTCTTAAACTATATAGTGAACCCATGGCTGTAAATGCTAACGCTGATTTTATGGTAAATTCTTTTCGATTCAATTTCTTTTAAGTTTATAAAGCCGCTAAAAGATTAATTTAATTGGCTTTGTTAAAACCAAATTGTCGAAGCACTAGCCACCGCCACCCAAGTAATTGATTGAGCTATTTCTGAGATGGGTTGAAATGTTCTCATGGCATCTGCCATAATAAACAGGCCTGACAATAGAACTTGTACAACCCAAAATACTAATTGTGTTTATATTAACTATCAAGGCAAAATTATTATTTTAGCTATATAAAATATAGTAAATAGTATTTAAATACTAGTATACAATTGTATAGTGGGTGAGTTAATATTGGGAATACAATGAGTGAATTTGAAGATATAAAGAAATGTTCCGTTCAATATGTGTTAGCTATAAATGATACTTTGAACGTAATTAGTGGAAAATGGAAGTTGCCTATTATAGCTTCGCTTATAAATGGCAAAAAGAGGTTTAAAGATTTACAGGCTACCATTAACAAAATTACGCCTAGGATGCTTTCCAAAGAATTAAAGGAGCTTGAGCTAAATGGTATTGTAAAAAGACAAGTCTATACCTCGACACCTGTTTTGATTGAATATGAGTTATCCGCCTCAGGTAAAAAGTTAACAGACGTTATCGATCCTATGGTCAAATGGGGCATGGAACATAGAGCTGTTTCCATAAAGTAGGTTTCAGTTGTTCAGAGTGCAGCGAACACAAGATAGTTACAAAGTGGACTAGCTAGTGCTCTAAGGTGTTTGTATAGTAAAACGGAGATAGCAGAAAAAGAACCAAACTTAAAATTCAGCCTTTTCCTGCTATTTTTTAGGCACTTTTTGTTGGGCACGGTTTTATTTCACAATGCCAAACTTATTAGTTTTTAAAAACAGAATAAATTCTTATTTCTGGATTGCTTTCTAAAAATGGTTTTAATTCTCTAACCACATCATTTTCAAATAATGTTGTTGTTAAATATGCTTTGGCTTCATCTTCTGATTCAAAACCGTGAAGTACTTGCACATCTTCTGTTCTGATAAGAAGTTCTTTTGAAGTTGCACCATCTATTTGTTTTAAAAATGGTTCTTTGTACTTTAAATAAACTCCTGCTGCACTTCCACGATTTTCAGATTTTATATCCAAAGTAATTTCTAAATAGGCATTTGTTTCTTTTTTGTCCATTGTCATTGATGTTAAGGTTAATAGTGATATTACTGCGAATACAGACAATATTCCAATCGATAATTTTCTTTTGATTTTCATTGTATTTGTTTTTGTTACGACACAAAACTATGTTCAATCAAAACCTTGTGAAATGGACAAAAGCGACTAAAATTGGTAAAATCAGGAAAGGGTTTTTCTAAATTCGGAAGGTGAGCACTTAACGTGTTTTTTAAAATACTTGACAAAATAGTAAGGGTCTTTAAAACCTAAGTCATATGCAATTTGATTAACATAGGCGTTTGAATGGGTGAGTTTTCTCTTTGATTCGAGAATAATCCTATCAATAATTACTTGTGAAACAGTTTTACCCATTTCAGATTTTATTATTGAATTTAATGTTTTGGATGATATAGAAAGTTCGTTTGCAAAGTCGGTTACCGACCAATTTTTATAAAAATTATTTTCCAAGAGGTCACGAAATTTCAAAAAAGTACTGTTCTGGTTTATCTTGAGGTTGTTGCTTTTTATGCTTTTCCTTTTTTCCCTTTCAATCATCAGAAGCATAGATTTTAGCAAATAAGAAAGAATAGATTTATTCCCGAATTCAGTGGTGTTATTTGATTCGATACCTATTTGGTTAAAATAGCTGATTATTTGATTTTCAAGTTCGTTTGGAATTTGGAAAAACGGTTCTTCGTTATTATTAAAAATGTTATATGTAAGAAAGAAATTAAAATCGGTTTCATTACTTAAAATAAACGACTCGTTAAAATGTATCAAATACCCTTCATAATCGGAACGATTTTCAAAGTAATGTACTTGGTTCTTTGCAATAAAGAACAATCTATTTTCCTTAATAGCGTAGTCTTTAAAATCGATGAAGTGTTTGCCTCTTTTGCTTTTGAACCAAATTATTTGATAAAAGCTATGCGTATGAGGTCGTGAAGAATGTTCTGAATTTTTTCGAAAATAGTCCGACAAATCATAAATATCAAACTGACGTTTTTTCGGCTCGTCTTTTAGGTAATGATATTTTTCAATTTGCTCCTTTTTCATCATTTTTTTTGATCGAGATATAGGCCATGTATAATAGCTATTGCGGTCTGGTTGTATTCTTTATTCCATCAAAAATTTTAGTTCCTTACAAGTTTTACTTGGTACAAATTCAATCATTTCATAATCGGCTAGTTCATTTTTCTTAAAAGGGTCTTTCTCGATAATTTTTACCAATTCCAATTTAGATTCGACGTTTGATAAAATTATTCCACCTGTTCTAGGAATTTTTCGTCCGGAAGCAAGAAAATGCCCTAATTCATATTGTTCATTTAGAAATTCAATATGTTCGGTTAAAAATTGGTCAATTTTTAGTAATTCGGTTTTGTAGGTCAGATTTATTATGAACATTTAGATTGCTTTTTTGTAGTTCTATTATTCGATCTCTTAAAGTAGACATAACGCTATGCTATGTACGACAGCTGCGAAAGCAGTGTTCTGGTTGTTGTGATGGCGGCAAATTTTTAGGAAATATAGCAAATCAGATTTGGATTAGGATAGGAATTATGTAGGTAGATTGAGTTAAATTATTTTTTTTAGCTCAGTTCTTTGTTGTAAGCCGTTTTTATTCCGCCATTTTGTTAATCAATTCAATTCCTTTCTTTAGAATTTCATCTTTTTCAGTTGATGATTGACTTACATAATTTTCTGGAATATATTTTTCTCTTGGTGTTCCGTTTAAGTGAAATAATTTTTCAGTCATTAGTTTATAGTTTAAATTTTCATTTTTAAGATGAAAATCGTTTGTTGAACCTCCTGCAAGTCTTTTCATTTCTGTACCAATTATTTCAGCCCGTCCTAATCCGTCAAATCCAATTGCAAGTCCTTCTCCCATACTTCCAGTCCATTTTCCGACAAGAACAACAACAGGGTTTTTATATTGCTTATTTCTTGGACTTACGTATTCTGCCCAACTCCTTTCTATTATTGGTTGATTGTCCCAACTTTCATCAAAACTTTGATGCAATTGATATGGCATACTTTTAGTAATAAATCTGCTCATGATTCCTCTGGCAACATAACTATTTCCACCTCCTGTTGTATTTCTTAAGTCTATGATTAATCCCTTTGTGTTTTGGAAACTGTCAATCGCAGAGTCAAATTTTTCAATTAAGGCATTTTGTCCAAGTGAATTGTTTAGCCTAATAATTCCAATATTATTAATTGTTGAAACAGTCAAAAGACTGTTCTCTTTTTTAAGTTTTACCTTGTCCAAATCAAAATCTATAATTTCATCATTAGAAAGTTTCAGTGTTAAGATTCTAGGTTCATTATATTTTCCGGAAATAACTTTATTTGCAATCCAATTTCTTGTGTTAAAATCGTTTTTATCATTGCAGATAGTAGGGAATTTTTCAATTTTAGTGATGATGTCAATTCCATTAATTTTTAAAACTTCTGAACCTATAATATCTAAATCTGTATTCTCAATTTGAGTTTGCCATATATTTTTTATGTTGGTCTTGCCATTATTTGTAACTGTAAAAATTGGTGAATCTAGTCTATAGGATTGTTTAATTGCTCTCATTAATATAACGTGACTATCATAAAATTCATCAAGTAAATATTCAAAGAATAATAGCCTTTGGTCTTCAGAATCTATAAGTTTTATTTTTTCCTTATAATTTGAATAAATACAATCAATATCTACTTTTTTATCATTTAGATATATATAGTTGTTTTTAATATCCGAGATTAGTTGCTCAAAATCTTCTTCTATTTTGTTTCTGTCAACTTTCGTTTCTTGCGAATTTGCACAAGAGCCGATTAGAAGCATAGTAATTCCTAAAATTAGTTTTTTCATTTATTGTTACGGTTGTAGTTTTAAATTGCGTAGAATCGTGTTTGTATATGAAAAGTAGCAGGTTTGTCAGAACTATTTTTCAGTTACAAACAAAGATGGTAGAAAATAACCAATCATTAATTTTAGCTTTTGACTGCTATTTTTTATATACGGTGTTGGCAACTGGCTTTATTCTTTCTCTATGATTGCTGGTAATATATATTCAATCATTATTTTGTCAACATTAGCATGGGCATTAGGCATGTTATATGCAGAAGTTGTAATAACAACTACAAAAGGAATGTCTTCAAAAATGAATATTTTATTTCCTCCCATACCACTACAATAAGATACTTCATATTCTTTATTGTTTAGTGTGAAAGTTTTGTTCCAAAACAAATAACCATAGTAGCCATCATCAAGCGATTGTTCTATATGTTTGTGTTTGTCCAAGCTTTTTTCCACCCATTGCTCATTTAAAATCTGTTTACCATTCCAAAGTCCTTTGTTTTTATACAACTGACCATATTTTGCAAAATCAATTGCCCTGAGTCTAATTCCTCCAGCTGTATTACCAACTTTTTGAGGTGTATATTCCCATCTATAATTTGTAATACCAAGTGGGGAGAATAATTTTTTATCTGCATAAGAAACTAATCCACTAGGTACAGATTTATGAATAATATCACCCAATACCACAATACCAGCTGTGAAATAGGCAAAATCTTCACCCATCGTTTTATCTTTTTGCATTGGTAAATCGAGAGCAAATTTTACCCAGTTACTTGTTGGGTACATATTTTCCTCATTTCCTATATTGTTATAGTCATTGTCATCACCGACAAATCCAGAACTCATGGTTAGAAGAGATTTTAAGGTTACAGCATCTTTTTTGGTGCTGTAATTACCAAAGGATTTTAAATCGTAAAAATCTTTTAGTAATGCGTTTTCACTTTTTATATGATGTTCTTCAATCGCAATTCCAAGCATTGTTGACGCAATAGATTTACCAACAGATCTTGGGTCGTATAAACTATTTCTGTTTTCGCCATTAAAATATTCTTCAATTAAGA
>CAZTLZ010000028.1:0-25357 GCA_964614665.1 uncultured Maribacter sp. | reverse complement strand
AAGTTATTTGGGAACCATCGAAATTTTGGATATGGATTCAAAAGCATCTACGCAAGTCATGGCAGCACCTATTCAGTATTTAGGGCGAGAGGCACGAAACATGAAATACCTATACAATTGGAATGCACCGACCTTACGCTCACAACATGAAGAGAACACTTTTTACCATGGGGCACAATTGTTATTGCGAACTCGTGATATGGGAGTGACTTGGGAAGAAATGTCTCCCGATTTGACCCGCGATATCGATGCCAAACAAGGTAATGGCGGTGGCCCGTATACCAATGAGGCAGTAGGTGCTGAAAATTATGGAACACTGGCCTATGTCTTGGAATCTCCCCATGAAGCTGGGGTTTTCTATACCGGTAGTGATGATGGCTATGTTCATATCACAAAGGATAATGGAGAAAGCTGGCAGAATATCACCCCAAAGAATTTAGGCGAATCTTTAGTGAATGCCATTGAGGTTTCTCCACATGATAAAGCCACTGTCTATATCGCAACAACAAAGTATAAATTCAATGACCATACGCCAGCGATATACAAAAGTACCGACTATGGAAAAACTTGGACTAGTATTAATACGGGAATTCCGAAAGGAGCATTTACGCGAGTGGTGCGAGAAGATCCAACAAGAAAAGATTTGCTATATGCGGGCACTGAAAAAGGACTATATCTTTCGTGGAATGGAGGTAAAACTTGGAATACATTTAAATTAAACCTTCCAAATACCCCAATTACAGATATTAAAATCCATGAAGGTGATTTGATTGTAGCTACTTCGGGCAGGGCTTTTTGGATATTGGATGATCTCTCCATGCTGAGTCAGTATGAAGCGACCAAGAAAGGCATGAAATTGTACCAACCCAACGATGCGATGAACGGATCTTGGTATAGCCCCATGAGTGGGAATATTGAGAATTTTGATGGTATGAGTACCTTGACGGGGGTGAATCCCGCAAACGGAATGGTCATATATTACGAATTGCCCAAGCTAAGTGATTCTACGGCCATCACCATGGATATTTTGGACGCCTCTGGAAAAGTAGTCCGTAGTTTTTCCTCTGAAAAAGACAAGAATTACAAACCTCACAATGGCGGTGGCCCAAGACCGGCACCCACCCTATCGAAGAAAGAAGGCTTGAATCGTTTTGTCTGGGGTATGGAAACACCGATTCTACCTGGAGTTCCCGGCACGTATGTTGAATCGAGTTTTAGTGGACATGTCGTTCCTCCGGGGACCTATACTTTAAGTTTGAAGGCAGGGGAACATACGATGACTACCAAAGGGAAGGTAGTAGCCATGCCGACCTATAGTACTACCCCAGCACAGTATGCCGAGTACCATTCGATTATGTCGGATATGGAAGAACGATTGACCAAAATGCACAACACGGTAAACTCCCTTTATAAAGTACAGCAACAACTTAAAGGAGTGTTGAAGGATGTAAAAGATGAAACTGTCAAAGCCGCTGGTGAAAAACTTCTTGAAGATTTGGATGCTTGGGATAAAGACATGATACAACGCAAGTCGAAAGCCTATGATGATGTGGAGAATTTCCCCAATAAGTTTACGGCGGAATATCTTTTCCTCATTGATGCAACGAATAGTACGATTCCACGTGTAAACCAACCTTCAAAAGATAGAAAGGCGGAACTCGATGCCCAATGGAATACGCTGAAAAGTAAGGCAGATGCCTTCATCAAAACCGCTATTCCGGCGTTCAATAAAAAACTTTGGGATGCAGGTGTAGGGGCAATACGTATTTAAACTGTCCGTTGTTGGTTGTTGGTTGTCGGATTATTTAAATTTACCGCCAACTAACAACTGGCAACCAAAAACTAATAGTGGAATACTACAACTACATAAAGGCCCTACACCTCATTTTTGTGGTAACCTGGTTTGCGGGACTCTTTTATATTCCTCGATTGTTCATTTACCATATTGAGGCATCTGAAAAACCATCCCCCGAAAAGGAAATATTAACCGGGCAGTTGAAGTTGATGACCAAAAGATTGTGGTACATCATAACTTGGCCCTCGGCAGTATTGTGTACCCTATTTGCGATTTGGTTATTGATACTGATGCCAAGCTGGTTACAACAACCCTGGATGCATGTGAAACTCGCTTTTGTAGTTCTCCTATTTTTTTATCATGGAAGAAACCATCTCATTTTTAAACAATTGCAAAATGATGAGGTAAAATATACTTCTCGATATATGCGTATTTGGAACGAGGTGGCTACGCTGGTATTATTTGCTGTGGTGTTCTTGGTGATTTTAAAAGACACCTTTAATTGGATTTATGGAGTAATTGGTATCCTGGTCTTGGGTATTCTTTTGATGCTTGGCATCAGGCTCTATAAACGAATTCGTGATACCAATCCCGAGGCCTAATATGGCTCGATATTTGCTACCTTTGAGCACAAATACCCATCAACTTGTTTAGAAAGTTATCTCTTAGATCACGAATTTTTACCACAATGATTCTGCTGGTGGTCATCGCATCTGTCTTGATATCTGGGGTAACGATTTATCAATATAGAGAGCAACTTGATGATTATCATGATAATAGACTTGAGCGAAAAGAGGAGCAAATCAAGCAGAGTATCAACTATACCTTAAAAAAAACGACCTATCCGCAAACGACTGAAAACTTAGGGTTGATTTTCAGGGATGAGATTTATGAGATTGCCGACGTACAAAATGTATATTTCAATATCTACGACCTAGAAGGGGAGTTGATTAGAAGTTCACGCCCGAAATTCGAGAATGATTCCATCTCAAATTGCTTGGATGCCGAAGTGCTTAATAATTTGGATACCAGTACAACTAGGCGTTATGTGGAGGAAAACTCTGCGGCAGGAGATAAATACAAAGCGTCGTACACCTATATCAACGATACTAAATTTAAACCCATTGGAATCTTAAATCTGCCCTATTTTGAAGACCCTTCTTTTAATGACATGGAATTACGGGAATTCTTTATTCGTTTAGGGTGGGTGTACATTTTAATGCTTTTGAGTGCAATAGGGCTGGCCTATTTTATTTCGAAATACATTACACGTTCATTGCAGACCATCAGCGATATGATGCACCGAACCGATTTGACGAAGCGTAATGAGAAGATTTACGTCGAAGACCCTAGTGAAGAAATCGGAAAATTGATAGATTCTTATAACGCTATGATCGATGAGCTTGGGGCAAGTGCAGCGAAATTAGCACGTAGCGAACGCGAACAAGCGTGGCGTGAAATGGCCAAACAAGTGGCACATGAGATTAAGAATCCTTTGACTCCCATGCGGCTGAGTGTTCAGAGTTTTGAGCGCAAATTTGACCCAAACGACCCTGACGTTGCATCAAAAGTAGCTGAGTACTCAAAAACCCTTATTCAACAAATTGACACCATGAGTAATATTGCTGGCGCGTTCTCTAATTTTGCTGAAATGCCCGCACAACAAAATGAGACCTTGAATGTTGTCAAAATCGTGAAATTGGCATTGGACATTTTCACCGAAAAATACATTCATTTTATTGCGGATGAAGAGGAGATTATTGCAAAATTAGATCGTACACAATTGATACGTGTAGTAACCAATTTGGTAAAAAATGCCATTCAAGCCGTTCCCGAAGTGGAGTCTCCGCGAATTCTGGTTACAGTAGCCTCAGCTGGTGATGATGTGAAAATTGCTGTCGCTGATAATGGCATCGGCATAAAGGATGAGTTCATGGATAAAATTTTCGAACCAAAATTTACAACGAAATCTAGTGGTATGGGTCTTGGTTTGGGCATGGTCAAAAACATTGTAGAAACGTATAAGGGTCGTATTGATTTTACCTCACAGCCAGGTAAGGGAACTGTATTTACGGTATACTTCCCCAAAGAACCCTCAATAGAATCTTAAATGCCAACTGTAAAATTTCATATTGTAGATGTCTTTGCCCCTAAAAAATATGCGGGCAACCAACTTGCTGTTTTTTTAGATTTGGAAGAGCGACTATCACCAGATGAGATGTTGCAAATAACACGGGAAATCAATTTTGCGGAAAGTACCTTTATAAGGTCCATTGAAGCAGATGGAAGTTTTGGAGTGCGTATTTTTACCACAGAGTACGAAGTGCCTTTTGCGGGACATCCCACACTGGGAACGGCGTATATACTTGCCAAACATTTAAGCCCGAAACCAGTAAAGGATATTATTCTAAGGCTCAAAAAGGGAGATATTCCAGTTCAGATCGGCAATCCACACACGTTGGATGAAAGTCGATTTACAATGCAACAGGCACAACCGGATTTTGGAGCTATTTATGACCCAAAAGTGATTTCGGATGCGTTGGATATCCCACTGGGAAATTTTGATAGTTCGATGCCCATTCAGGAGGTGAATACGGGCTTGCCCTATCTGATAATCTTTCTAAAGGATTTGGAGAGCATTGGTAATCTGAAGTTAAATGTGGAGCAAGTTGAGCAGTTTTTAAAACAGGAGAAGCTATTTAAAAGTAATAATCCAAGGGGATTAACAACTTCTTTGTTCTTTGTCACTAATGAAACTATTGAACAGCATCACCAATACCATTCACGCATGTTTGTACTGGAAGGTGCTGCCATTTGGGAGGATGCCGCAACAGGGAGCGCCAATGGTTGTCTTCTGGCCTATTTACTTAAGAATGTAAAGCCGGAAGTGTCGGCTATCGTAGAGCAAGGCTATGAAATGGGACGGGAATCTATTTTGTATTTGGATGGAACATTGAATGAAGAGAAATATATACTAAAAGTAGGTGGCCAAGTTGTTTCCGTTAGTGAGGGAACATGGTCCATATAAAACCAGCATATGAGTTATAACAACATTATTGTAGAAGAAGAGAACACAATTGCGACCGTTACCATCAATCGCCCCAGTAAACTGAACGCCCTAAATAAGGAAACGATTCAAGAATTGCATGAGGCTTTTAGTGATTTGGCAACAGATAAAAACATCGAGGTCATTATTTTGACAGGCAGTGGGGAAAAAGCTTTTGTGGCTGGAGCGGACATTGCCGAGTTTGCCGATTTTTCGGTCAAGGAAGGTGGAAGGTTGGCGGCCGAAGGCCATAAACTGCTGTTCGACTTTATTGAAAACCTTGCCACGCCGGTAATAGCTGCGGTTAATGGTTTTGCTTTGGGCGGAGGTCTCGAGCTTGCTATGGCATGCCATTTTAGGGTAGCCAGTGATAATGCTAGAATGGGGCTTCCTGAGGTTTCATTAGGTGTAATTCCAGGATATGGAGGTACGCAACGTCTGCCACAGTTAGTTGGCAAAGGAAGGGCTCTTGAAATGATTATGACGGCGGCCATGATTGATGCCGGTAATGCACTTGATTATGGCTTGGTAAACCATGTTGTTTCCCAAGAGGAATTGCTGCCTTTTTGCGAAAAATTAGGAAATAAGATTTCGAATAATTCATCTGTGGCCATTGGTCATGCAATAAAAGCAGTAAATGCTGGTTTTAAACATGATAGTAATGGGTATGCTTCCGAAATCGAAGGCTTTGGCGCCTGTTTTGGAACGGCGGATTTTAAGGAAGGCACAACCGCGTTTTTAGAAAAGCGGAAGGCCGACTTTCCGGGCGAATAGCCTACCCCAAATTTCGACAACTTATGCAAACTAGAAAGGCATCTGCCCTACTGCTTTTTTTGGCTTTTTTTTCAGTGGTCAAAGCTCAGGAAATACCCGTTAATTATACGCTTGGCGAAAATAATTCCGATAGGTATAAATTTTCAAAGATTTTATCCATCGATAAGGTTTCTTCAGGAGAAACAGTTTTGGTGCGTACGTATTATGGAGGGTTTCCATTGCGTCCAAAGGGGCATTTCATTGAGATTTATAACGCTGATATGACCTTGAAATCGGACTATAATTACAAATATGCTGGCAAGTATATGGTTGATGGGTTTGTAAAAAATGGACAATTGTATTTATTGGAACTCGTCTATGATTATGATAAAGAGGCATATCAATACAAAGCACATCAGAGTCCAATAGATGATTTTAACTTCTCGGAACATGTACTTCTTTCTGTTCCTTCCAAGGAAGTAATCAATCCCCTGGCGGTAAGCAAGTATAATCGAAAATTTGGTAACGGTTTCTCGACGGCCACGCATTTCAATGATGATAAATCTGCCTTTGCGATTACCGTGCACCATCGGGAAGGTAAAAATGAGAAATACAAAATCTTTCTCTTTGGTACTGATTTGCAGCAACACCTGAAATATGATTTTAGCAATCAAATCGAAGAAAAAAACTATGCTTTTGAGAACATGACGACTTCAAAAGATTTGAAGACCCTATATTTTATGGGAAAAGCTTTTTTCAAGAAAAAACGTTTTGATGCCAAGGAGCGAAAATACCAATACGAGTTGGTTAAGATTACGAACGGGGGCCATAGCAGTCAAGAGTTTGCCGATGCAGGTAGGTTTCCTGAATCTCTAAAGCCTATTTTAATAGATGGTAAGCTTGTAAGTGTAGGGTTTTATGCTGACCGAAAAGATAATCGTTATAATGGGTTGGTCTATTATGCAATGAACCCGAACACCTTAGCGATACAATCAAAAAAATACAATCCTTTCTCACAGCAATTCATGAACGATAAATTCGGACGTGAGGTTGACGCGGTCGTAAAAAATCTGATTTTTAAGGATGTTCATATCACCCCGAATAATGATATTGTTTTTAGTGCGGAGGAGTACTTCGTCACCAAAGGGGAAGAATTTGATGGGAATGGAAGAAGAATTATCGATAAGTTTCACTATAACGATATTGTATGTGCTAAATTATCATCTCAAGGTGATATGAAATGGGCTCGAAACATCAACAAAACTGAAGTCACCAAAGGAGATGCTGCCTATGCCTCTTATTCTATTTTTGGAAAGGGTAAGGACACGTATCTCTTTATCAATTCAGGGGAAAATCCTCAAAAGCTGAGCAATGAACGCATCATGTTCAAACAAGGCTATAGTAGAAACCCGAACATGTTCGTCATCAAAATTGATCAAGAAGGAGGTCTTTCGTATAAAAAATTGATAGACGATAAAGAAGTGCGGTTACCTATTATGGTTTCTCGTCCTTTTGTCGATAAAGCTTCTGATAACCTTTTATTTTATGCCAAACGCGGTAGCAAGAAACAATTGATTCGTGTTACGGTTGGGGGTAGTTCTGATGATTCTTCGAAATAGATTGGGCATTTTTTATATGAAGGATTTACCTTCTCTAGGTTTAATACTCACTTAAATCCAATGACTGAATGTATAGAAACAGTTCCTCAACTAATCTGCTAGTTATTCAGTGTTGTCTTATACTAATTCTATTTAGCCTGTCTTGCTCAAAAAAGAACCAAGACGAAAACGAAGTTCAATTTTCTAGAAACCCAAATATTGTTTGGGACAAAACATTTAGTTCATATGGTAGTGATGTACCACATGAAATAATATCGACGAAAGACGGAGGTTTTCTGATATCGGCATTCAGTGGCGGCAGTGGTGGGGATATGAAAGAGAATGTACAGGGCACATCCACTGATTTTTGGATTATCAAAATCGACCAAAACGGAGGTATAGTTTGGCAAAATACAATTGGCGGTAATTCTAGCGAATCTTACCCTGATGTAATTGAAACAGATGATGGTGGTTTTTTAGTTGGGGGAAGTTCATTTTCTAGATCTGGGGGTGATAAAACAGAGGACCCTCAAGGGCTTGACGATTATTGGATCGTTAAACTCAATAACCTCGGAGAGGTAGAATGGGATAAAACCATAGGAGGCCAAAGTAAGGATAATCTAAGTCAGATATTAGAAACAACGGATGGATATTTATTAGGAGGTACATCCTATTCATTTCAATCTGGTGACAAAACATCTGCAAATAAAGGAGGAGCAGACATTTGGCTTGTTAAGGTCGATAAGTCCGGTCAGCTACTATGGCAAAAATCCTATGGTGGAGATACGCATGACCTTATGCACTCTATAATACCTTCAAATGACGGAGGGTACCTAATAGCGGCAAACTCAAAATCAAGTATGTCCGGTGATAAAAGCGAGCCTAGATATGGTGATGGTGATGCCTGGATTTTTCAAATAAATGAGGAAGGAGAAGTAGTATGGGATAAAACTATAGGAAGCAACTTGCCTGAGGCGCTTATAGAAATCATTGAATTGCCAGATGGAAGTATTTTTGCGGCAGGAACAGCCCCATCCAAGGTCAATGGTAATAGAGCTGCTGAAGGTAATGGCGCAAGAGACTTTTGGTTTGTTGGAATGAGGAGTGGGGGTGATATCATTTGGCAGAAGTCATATGGTGGTTCTGACGAAGAAGTTCTTTCCAATATATTTTACTCAGGCGAACATGTTTTTGCTGTAGGAATTTCAAGATCGGGTATTTCTGGTGATAAAACCTCAGAGAATTTAGTTTCGAATGATGCTTGGATACTAAAACTTAGCCCAGATGGGGAGCTCTTAGACGAAACTACCTTGAGAGGTGATGCATTTGACCGACCGGTAGGTATAGTGAGCACGGCGGATGGAAATCTTTTGACGTTAATCAACTCTAATTCTAGAAAATTTCCAGATAAATCTGAAAATAATATTACTTCTTATGAGGGCCTCTGGCTAGTAAAGCTAACTGAGGATTGGAAATAGTAACTGAATTTATATATTGTTAATACAATTTTATTTATTGGATTTATTCCATAAATTTGGAATAAATCCAAATATTGAATAAAAGGAACCGTATTAAAGGCCGGGGCGCGCAACAAAATTCACACAATAGATTCTTTGAGTTTAGTCATGAAACTCGTGATGATTTCCTGGAATTTTGTCGATTAGAGGGTGAAGAGGCTGACAGCAATAAAACCCAATACCTACCTATTTTTCCAAAAACAATTGTGAACAAAGTTACCAGTCCTGATGTCGGGATGATGTATTCTATGAATCCGTACCAAGGTTGTGAGCATGGTTGTATTTACTGCTATGCACGAAATACACATGAATTTTGGGGATATAGTGCAGGTCTTGATTTTGAGCGAAAAATTCTCATCAAAGAAGAAGCCCCACAACTTTTAGAGTTGAAATTAAAAAGCAGACAATGGAAGGCCTGTACCATTGTATTGTCGGGTAATACAGATTGCTATCAGCCTGCAGAGAAGAAGTTCAAGATAACGCGAGGCTGTCTAGAAGTGTTTTTAAGGTACAAACATCCAGTAGGTATCATAACCAAAAATTCATTGATTTTGAGGGATTTAGACATCTTAAAGGCACTTGCTAAAGACAACTTGATAGGGGTCAACATTTCGGTGACCTCCCTTTCTGAAAGAACAAGACGCATACTCGAACCAAGGACAGCGACCATTAAAAAAAGATTGGAGACCATTCGCGTTTTATCTGAAAACGGAATTCCCGTAAATGCTATGTTGGCCCCTATTATACCAGGAATAAATAGTCATGAGATTTTGAAATTGGCAGAGGCTGTCTCTCATAACGGAGCTAGATCTTTTGCCTTCACCGTGGTGCGACTTAATGGAGCCATAGGTCAAATATTTACAGACTGGATCAAGAAGACCTTGCCTGATCGTGCAGATAAAGTGTTACATCAAATAGAAGAGTGCCATGGAGGAACCTTAAATGACAGTCGATTTGGAATTCGAGGTCGAGGAGAAGGCAAAGTAGCCAAGCAGATTCATGACCTGATGCGACTGGCGAAACATAAATATTTTGATGATAAGGAATTTCCGAGCCTTAATCACGACTTGCATGAGCCTTATAAAAATGGTCAAATGAAACTATTCTAAAGATTTAAGAATTCATGTTAACCTTTTCAATTTTCTGGTATTAACTGACATATAAAATTAAAACCTAGAATTATGAAAAAAACATCAATTTTTACAATCATTACGTGCCTTTTCTTTTCGATGGCCATGGCGCAGGACTTTGATTTTGGCGCAAAGGGTGGAATCAATGTCGCTTCGGTAGGAGGGGGTACATACTCCGGTTTTGCCGGTCTTGGCTCAAAAATCAGCTTTCACCTAGGGGGTGTAGCAGTTGTACCTATTTCCGAAAAGTTTGCCGTACAGCCCGAATTACTCTATTCGTCACAGGGCACCAAATGGAATTTTGCGGGAGGAGACAATTTGAAATTAGACTACGTAAATCTTCCTGTTTTGGGCAAGTATTATATTATCGAGGGCCTAAGTGCCGAGGCAGGGCCGGTTGTAGGATTTTTGCTTTCGACAAATGCGGACAAAGAAGATTATAATAGTCTGGATGTCGCCTTCGCCATTGGGGCATCCTATAAATTAAATGAAAACATCTTTTTTAGCTTGAGATACAATAAAGGGATTACTGATATCAATAAAAACGACTTAATAACCACTAGTAACCAAAACAATGTTTTTCAGATTTCAGCTGGCTACGCATTTTGAAATAAACAAACCTTCTATGGGTCAGTTGCTCATGGAAGGTTTGTTCTCTAGAAGTGATGCGTGTATGGTCGCAATTGGTATTTACTTGATTTCCCAACCTTTGCGATATGTACCCTTTACCCATTCATTGGCCATATCCCAGTTGGTGACTTTCATGTTGGCACCATCCCACAATATTTTACGTCTTCCAGGATATTCGAAGGGATCCCAATCACCAGCTTTTTTGCCAGGTTTGAATTTTTTGTATTGAAATGCTTTGATGGCCAAGTTACCCATTAGTACCGCTTCTGTCAGTGGTCCGGATCGCTTGAAATCTGAAGAAGCTTCTGTTCCATTTAAACAAGCCTCAACAAAGTTGCGACGATGCCCCCCTGTATCACCATCAATTCGAGGTAGATAAGGTTTTGGGGGATTCAATAATTTCATAGTCTCGGAAGGAAGCAATCTTGCATTTCTCGAGTACACGTCACAAATCAAAATACCGCGAGTACCATAAAAGATTGAACCACCGCCACCAGCACCAATGGTTTCACCATCCTTGAGCTCATCTGGTAAATCGGGCATGATACCGCCATCGTACCAGTTTAGAGCGATATCACCATGTTCCGGGGTATTGAATTTTAGACGGACTATTGAAGATGATGGACAAGAGGCACTATAATCGGCTTCCACAAAATCACCAATCCAATTGGTGGTACAGCTTGCTTCCGCCTCTGTTGGATACCCAAGGTCTAAAACGCCGAAGGGAGTTTCCATAATATGACATCCCATATCACCAAGGGCTCCGGTTCCGAAGTCCCAGAAACCCCTCCATTTAAATGGTAAATACGAGGCGTTGAAATCACGCATTTCAGCTTTCCCTAACCATAGATCCCAATCCAATCCTTCAGGTATAGGCTGCTTTTCAGTTGGTAATGGTACTCCTTGAGGCCAAACCGGGCGATTCGTCCAGCAATCCACTTTATATACTTTCCCAATAATACCAGATTGTATCCACTCTTTCGCTTCTCGACTTCCGTCACTTGATGCACCTTGATTTCCCATTTGTGTGACAATGCCATTTTCCTTGGCCACTTGGGTCATCAAACGTGCTTCGTTGATGTTATGGGTCAAAGGTTTTTCAACATAGGCGTGTTTTTTTTCACGCATAAAGGGTAATGCAATTGGGGCATGCATATGGTCAGGGGTCGCAACCATAATCGCATCTATTTCTTTCAAATGCTTATCATAGACCTTTCTGAAATCCCTGTACTTTTTTGCTTTCGGAAATTTCTTATAGGTTTCTGCTGCTCTTCTATCATCAACATCACAAAGCGTGACGAATTTTACTTTTTTTGTTTCGTGGAGTCCTCGAATATTGCCACCGCCTTGCCCACCAACCCCAAAGGCACCCACATATAGGGTATCACTTGGCGGCACATGGTCTTTGCCCATTACAAAACTTGGAACGATAGAGAAAGCAGCTGAGGCTGCCGCGGACTTTTTGATAAATTTTCTTCTTTGCATCTTCTTATTGTGGATTGACTTTCAATACCAGAAGATACGGAAAATAAGAATGCATTTGCAAGGCAAAGGGAGGTTCATCCACTTTGCTCATAACAATTTAGTACTAGTTTAGGATGGAAATCACTTTAAAACCCTGTGATTTGTTTTACCTTATTGAAAAAGTTGGTTTTTCTATTCGAATTAATGCCCCAATCTATTGGAACACTTTGAAACCCTTCTTGATAACTTTCACCTTGTTTTCTATAGTCAAAGAAGCCCCAAGAGACATATCCTTCGACGGAAGCCAAAAAGTTATAATCGTCCTTGTAAAAATCAAAATGGTCATCTTCATTAATGATAATTGGCTTGTTCTGACTTACACTTCGGGTATTTTGGATAAAGTTGCGCAAGGCATTTGGAGTAGACACACCATTGCCGTGTAAGATTATATAATCTGATTGGGCAATAACTTGTGCTCCGGGAACCTTACCGCCCGTGTAACTTGTACTAACAAGTAAGCGTTGTCCGCCTATTTCTGTATTCTTCACTCTTTTTACCAATTCATGAATACGGTTTGCCTTGAGTATTGCATGATCATATGTTTGATGATTGCACTCATTGTTGATTTCAATCAACAGATTCTCATATCCTTTTTCAAGTAACCAAGTGGTAATATTGTCCACTGCATTGATTACGGCGGTTTCGTTTTTTAAAACTTGATCTTGCCCAAAATAGAAATATCCAAGAATCACCACCATATTTAATTCATCAGCCTTGTCTAAAATACGAGTTAACCGTTCTATATATGACGCCTTTAATTCACCTTGTGAATCAAAGGCGGAGTTGATCCATGGCTGCGTATTTCCGTATCCTGTTGGGCTACCCCCTTGGAGATTTAGAGTAAATGCCAACAGTCCTTTACTTTTCCATTCGGGCATGGCCGCAATGAATTCATTGGTGTTTCTATTGGCGTTCCAGACATTCGTATCCGGGTATGCGAATTGCTGGTTGGTAGATTCATTAGAATCATCGAAGATTCCCTGTACCATTCGTGAATTCATTAATAGACCTTCAATTTTATTGCCCTTCCAATATCTGCCTTTATAGGTCAACTGATCATTGATGTAAAATTGATTGCCGGATATTGATAATTTCGTCTTTGGAGCTATTTTATTTCCGGTTTCCACAGGTGTTTCCGTTGTCGTGGAATCTGGTACAATCGGAGATGGTGGTGGCGGAGTAGCGTCTTCAATTTGTTCTGTAGTGGTCGGCTCTGTAATGCTTTCAACGAGATTTTCAGTTGAAGACAACAATTCAGAGTCTTTTGAACAGGCCAACATTATAAATAAGAAATAAAGCATAAAAGGAATCGCGAGGATGCGATTTGGGGAAATTTTCATAAGTAGGTTTTACTAATATACGAACCGAAATTCGAATTGGACGTTCTTGTAAGCCTACAACGTGATGAAAACTTCTTTTATTCATAAAGAGATGTTAAATTCGATAAAGAACACAATAATTGACCAAGCGTACTACCCGCCGTTCCACTCCTTATAAAACTGGGCTAAAAAAGTCAACATATATTGATGACGGCTTTCCGCTAATTTTTTACCAGTTTTGGTATTCATCTTATCTCTTAATAGAAGTAGCTTTTCGTAAAAGTGATTTATCGTTGGTGTGGTAGATTTTTTATATTCCTCTTTGGTCAAGTTTAAATTTACAGGAATATCAGGATTATGAAGTTCTCGATTTTTAAACCCGCCATAATTGAAAGCACGTGCAATGCCAATAGCACCGATAGCATCAAGTCTGTCAGCATCTTGTACAACTTGAAGTTCAATGGAATTAAATCGGGGCTCTTTTTTTTCTAGGCTAGACTTGAATGAAATGTTTTCGATAATCTGAACCACATGGTCAATAACTTTTTGTTCAGTACCCATTGAGGTTAGAAAGTGAGAGGCCATTCGTGGACCTACCGTTTCGTCACCATTGTGAAATTTGGCATCGGCAATATCATGAAGTAGGGCACCCAAACTTACAACCAACACATCAACTTTTTCACCTTTTGCAATCAGCAAGGTGTTATTGAATACCCGCTGTATATGAAACCAATCATGACCACCCTCGGCGTTTGTAAGGGTTTCTTTTACAAATTGAATGGTCGCTTCTACTATTTCGGTATTGGTCATTCTTTGAAAAAGGTTATGCCTGAGGATACGACTGCTTCGGTTTTAGCAATGAGGTTATCTAGATTTCCTTCTACAGGAATAGGTTCATGTACCTCAAAAGTGATATGGTTACCTATTCCGTTAGGGAATTTCCCATACTTCAACATTTTCCATGAATTATTGATACTTATTGGAACGATCAATGCCGATGGTGCATTTTTCATCAAGAGTTTTAGCCCAGTTGTTTTAAAGGGTTTCGGATGACCTTTTCTACTTCTGGTTCCCTCCGGAAAAATAACAGCACCTCTGTGATGCCTTTCGATATATTTTCCCAGTTTGGATATTTCAACTAGTGCTTGTTTACTATCATTGCGATCGATCAAGACAGATCCGCCATGTCTTAGGTTGTAGGACACACTGGGAATACCTTTGCCCAATTCTCGCTTGCTTACAAACTTAGGGTGCAGCTTCCGCATGAACCAGATTATAGGTGGAATATCGTGCATACTCTGATGATTGGGCACGATTATGGTCGGTCTATCGGTCGGAATAGTATGGTTATTGGTGAAGGAATAGGTTGTACCCAAAAGATGTGTACAACGAAGCAGGCAAAGGTTCATTAAGGCAACACTAGCGCGATGGGCATTATAGCCGAAGAGATTAAAACAAAGCCATTGAATAGGATGGAATATCAAAAGTGTTAACCCGAAAAAAAACAGGTATAGAATACTTAATGGATACGCCAATAACTTTTGCATATAACAAAAATAGAAAACGGCACCTTAAGGTGCCGTTTCTTATGAACTATTTTAAGCCTAAAAGAAGGTGTCTAGCAGAATTCGTTATACGCTTCTGTCAGGTTTTCGGCAATTAATTCAGCCGGTCTTCCTTCTATATGATGACGCTCGATCATATGAACCAATTCACCATTTTTAAACAATGCCATACTCGGCGATGATGGTGGAAAAGGAATCATCATATTTCTTGCGGTATCAACAGCCTCGGTATCAACGCCAGCGAAAACAGTTACTGTGTAATCGGGCCTTTTTTCATTTTGCAAACTCATCTTAGCGGCTGGTCTAGCATTTGCTGCCGCGCATCCGCAGACAGAATTCACGACGACAAGCGTTGTTCCTTCTTTCTTAATGGCATTTTCAACTGCTTCTGCCGTATACAGTTCTTCAAATCCGGCATTTGCCAGATCATCTCTCATGGGTTTTACTAGTTCTGCAGGGTACATAGTATATTTTTTAGTTTCTATTCCGAAGCACAAAGATACTCAATTTGTCGTATTTTTCTTTTGTACTTACTTGATATACGCCACCCTATCTTGTTCGTGACATGGTAGGGACTTATCTTTGCCGAAAAACAAACAAGCATGGTTAAATGGATTGCTGCCTTAATCGGGTATTATTTGTTTCGATATCCTGGAGCGATATTAGGGTTCTTCGTCGGCAGCTTTGTTGATGGTCAATTCAACAAAGGTGGCGGCACTCAAAATGTGCTTGGTGACCTAACCAGGCAGAAGGTCTCTCCGGCTGATTTTGAACTGAATTTGATTTCACTTTGTTCAATTGTAATCAAGGCGGATGGTACCGTGAGTCAATCTGAAATGGATTATGTACGGCAGTATTTTGTCAGTACCTACGGAAAAGAGAAGGCAAATGCCATCTTTCGAACTTTTAATGATGTTAGCAAGAACAGAGAAATTTCTGCACAGCGAATCTGCGCTTTTTTGAATCAGCGTACACGCTATGAAGTGCGGTTGCAATTGCTTCATTTCTTGTTTGGAATTGCACAGGCTGACGGTAATGTTAGTAATGCTGAAATCGGTAAAATCAAGGAAATCGCAGGATACTTGCGCGTAGCCCTTCGTGACTTTGAAAGTATCAAAGCCATGTTCGTTAAATCGGCGGATACTGCCTACAAAATCCTGGAAATTCAAAAGTCAGCGACGAACGATGAGGTTAAAAAGGCATATCGCACAATGGCCAAAAAGTATCATCCCGATAGGGTCAATACCGAGAATGAAGCTATTAAAAAAGGCGCTGAAGAGAAATTCAAGCAGGTTCAAAAGGCCTATGAAACGATACAAAAAGAACGAGGGCTTTAGTCAATTGACTTCCATGGGAGATTTGATGTTTGGGTCTTTTTTAAAAACAATATAGAATGGATGACTTTTGGTTTTATGTAACACTAGGTTTAAATCATGTACTTGATTTTGCAGCCTATGACCATATACTTTTTTTAACGGCCCTAGCGCTTCCTTTTACTTTTAGAAGTTGGAAAAGAGTACTGTTATTGGCGACTATTTTCACCATTGCACATTGTTTTTCATTGTATTTATCGGTGTATGAAATTGTAGTTATGGATGTCAGCTTGATTGAATTTCTGATTCCAGTGACTATTTTGGCTACCGCTTTATTTAATTTGAATTATATAAAGGCAAGCTCTGAAGATAAAAGTATTGCGCTACATATTTTTGCTACAGCTTTTTTTGGGTTAATACATGGTTTTGGATTTAGCAATTACTTCAAAATGCTGATGGCCGAAGAAGAAAACAAACTAATGCCTTTATTGGGTTTTGCTGCGGGTATCGAGCTGTCTCAAGTGCTCATTGTCTTTGTAGTTTTACTAATGACATATCTGTTTCGGTCTGTTTTAAAAGTTAAACCTACTCTTCTCATAATGATTTCGTCCATTTTAATCATTTTAGTCACAATACCGATGTTGATTGACACGTTCCCTTGGTAATGGATGTTAAAATAAACCTATTAAGGTTGTGGGAATTTCGTAAAGCGGGTATCTTAGATGTTTGCTAGTACGATGCAAAAATGAAAGAAACCAAACAAATCAAATATGACAAGGCCTATTTACGCATGGCGTTGGAATGGGGAAAATTGTCATACTGTGAGCGAAAACAAGTTGGTGCCATAATCGTTCGCGATCGAATGATAATCTCTGATGGTTACAATGGTACTCCCACCGGTTTTGAAAATTTCTGTGAAGATGAGGAAGGCTATACCAAGTGGTATGTTTTGCATGCTGAAGCGAATGCCATTTCTAAAGTTGCTTCCTCAACCCAATCATGTGAAGGCGCAACACTCTATATTACACTTTCACCTTGTAAGGAGTGTAGTAAGTTGATTCATCAATCTGGCATAAAACGTGTGGTGTATCAAGAGGCCTATAAAGATGGCTCCGGATTAGAATTTTTAGCCAAGGCAGGTGTTGATTTGCAACATTTGCCGGACATAGCATCTGAAAAATAAGAAACCGAAAAAATGGGAAAGAAAATCAACTATTTATGGCCGACGATACTTGCCACGGTTCTCGCATTGGGGGTATTTCTTGGAGGTAAGTTGAATTTCAATGATTCCCCAGAAAAACTTTTTACCACCAATTCTAAAAAAGACAAGCTTAACCGACTCATTGATTATATCGATTACGAATATGTTGACGAGATCAATACCGATAGTATCGTTGATATCACCGTAAACAATATTTTAGAGAAACTTGATCCACATTCGGTGTATATCCCCAAGGAGGAAATGACTGAAGTATCTGAAAACATGAAGGGCGATTTTGTGGGAATAGGAATCAACTTCTACAAGTACAAAGACACCATTTCCGTTATTCGAACAATTGACAAAGGCCCGAGCTTTTTGAAGGGTATCAAAGCAGGTGACCGGATATTAATGGCCAATAACGATACGCTTTTTGGAAGAAATATACCCAATGATGTTATAGTCGAAAAACTCAAAGGCGCAAAAGGGTCGTCTGTAAAGCTCCAAGTGTATCGTAAAACGGAGGACAAAACCTTTATAGCGAATGTCAAGCGTGACATTGTACCCATTAAAAGTGTTCAATCTTATTACATGTTAACCGATGATATAGGTTATATCAAGGTAAATCGTTTTGCAGAACCCACATTTAAAGAATTTAAGGCTGCCCTGAAAGATTTACAAAAACAAGGGGCAAAGAAATTGACGTTGGATTTAAGGGATAATCCGGGAGGTTATCTAGGAGTCGCTGAGCAAATGGCCGATGAATTTTTGGATGATGGAAAATTGATTCTCTTCACGAAGAATAAAAAGGGGAAAGTGAATAAAGTATTCGCTACCGATGAAGGGAGTTTTGAAGACAAACCTATATATGTTTTGATTAACGAACGTTCCGCTTCCGCTAGTGAGATTATAGCTGGAGCGCTACAAGACAATGATATTGGTACCATCGTTGGGCGCAGGTCCTTTGGCAAAGGACTGGTACAGCGAGAGATGGAGCTTGGTGATGGTTCGGCGGTTCGCTTAACCGTCTCAAGGTATTATACGCCTACAGGGCGCAGTATTCAAAGAACGTATAAAAATGGACACAAAGACTATTATCAACAGTTTACCGACCGTTATCAAAATGGAGAATTAACCTCAGTGGACAGTATTAAGGTGGCTGATTCCTTAAAATTCCAAACACCCAAAGGTAAGTTGGTTTATGGGGGTGGAGGAATCATTCCTGATGAATTTGTACCTATCGGCACCAATGAAGAAGAAGCTGTTGAAAGTATGGATAGTTATGGATGGATATCTTATTTTATTTTCGAACATTTAGATGAAGACCGTAACCGATACACTGACTACGCACAAGAAGATTTCGTAGCCAATTTCAGGGTTGATGATGTACTTTTCGAGAAATTCATTGATTATTTGATGGTTCGAAGATTCAAAATGAGTTTCTATGACTACGAGGATAGCATTAAATTATACCTTAAAGCTGCCTTGGCAGAACAATTGTTTGGTGCAAACGTGCATGCCAAAATCAAAAGCAGCGCGGACAAAATGTTACAACGGGTATTGGAACTTGACAATCCTTTGGTAAAACAGGAAGAGGCCGAAGAAATTGAAACTACCAACTAGTCTCGGTCCATTTTATCTTTGATTTTCCTTGATGTCATATAAATCAATAATAGTACAATAGCACATAAAGAAGCTACAATTCCAATAAGGGCGATGATGCTATTGCCTTCCAAAGGATTCTGGAAATTCACCAAAGTTACATTGTAGGCGATTAAGGCAACTGCCAAAACTATTAGAATAAAAGAAAGGGTTTTACTCATCTTATTACTGTTTTGCTCGGGCGGTTAGTGACTAAGTAGCGCATTAATGTTCGTCGCAAATAATTTCACGGCAATGGCCAATAAAATAACACCAAAAACTTTCCGAATAATACTGATACCATTTTTCCCTAAGACTTTTTCTATCCTTAGGGAGGATTTCAGTACCAGATATACAAAGATAATGTTTACAATAATCGCTACTATGATGTTCTCCACATGAAATTCAGCACGCAAAGACAAAAGAGATGTCAATGTGCCTGCTCCGGCTATCAATGGAAAAGCGATAGGCACGATTGAGGCACTTTCTGGAGCATCATCTTTATACAAGGTAATGCCCAAGATCATTTCTATTGCTATAAAGAAAATGATAAAAGCACCGGCTACGGCAAAAGAATTCACATCGATGCCGATGAGTTTTAAGATTTCTTCTCCAACGAACAGGAAAGCAACCAGAATACAGGCAGCTACAATGGAAGCCTTCTCTGACTGAATATGGCCTACTTTGTTTCTTAGGCCTATTATAATGGGCACACTGCCTATAATATCTATTACGGCAAACAATACCATGCTCGACGTGCTTATTTCACGAATATCAAAGTTTAAACCTAGTGACATTTATAATCATGTTTTCGCGCAAAATTACAGTTAAAAAAGGGCAAGTAGTTATAACTCTATTAAATAATTAACTAGTAAAAAGTATATTTGATATTTAAAGAAAAACACATGTTTCAAATAGGTAAAACCATAATTTCAGAAGAAATTATCGAAAATGATTTTGTATGCAACCTCAATGCTTGCAAAGGGGCCTGTTGTATTGATGGAGATGCAGGAGCACCTTTGGAAGAGAGGGAAACAGAGATACTCGTTGATGTTTATGCCGATGTAAAACCTTTTCTAAGAACCGAGGGAATTAAGGCAATTGAAGAACAAGGTGCTTTTGTAAAAGGAGAAGATGGTGAGTGGGAAACTCCCTTGGTCAACGGAAGTGAATGCGCATATGTTGTTATATCGGAAAACGGAATAACGAAATGTGGTTTGGAAGAGGCATATAATCAAGGGGCTACCCAGTGGAAAAAACCGGTTTCATGCCATTTGTATCCGATTCGGGTAAAAGAATATACTGAGTTAACGGCGGTAAATTACCATAGATGGCAGATTTGTGATTCAGCCTGTTCTTTGGGAGAAGAACTGAAAGTGCCTATTTACAAATTTGTGAAGGAAGCTTTGATTCGCAAATTTGGAGAAACCTGGTATTCACAGCTGGAAGATGTGGCAGATACCCTTTCTAAAGAGTAGGGATGTTTAAAAGAACCTTTGTTCCTGATGCATTACCCATTTCATCAACAAGATCCAATATCTCGAGGTCGAAAGAGTTTTGATAATCTCGGGAAAAATTGGTTAAACGCTCTTTTGTAATATCAATACCTACCGACTTGCGTTTGAGCACCTTGTTCTGCTTAATGATTTCAGCAGCGGCTCTCCCGATACCGTTATCGGTAATTGCTATATTGATAAATCCTTCTTCTCCTCTACTTACTTCAAGAACTATGTTTTTCTCTCCTTCTTTTGAAGAAAGTCCATGCCAAAGGGAATTTTCAAGAAAAGGTTGGAGAATCAACGATGGAATTTTCACGTTATGTGGGTCGATTCCTTCCTCAATTTGAGTTTCGAAGTTGATTTCGTTTGAAAAACGTATGTTCTCTATGTTCATATATAGTTCTACGGTTTCTAATTCATCTGCTAGTGGAATTTCTTTTAAGGAAGAGGCCTCCAGTATTTTACGAACCAGTTTCGAGAATTTGTTCAAATAATGAACGGCATTTTTCTGTTCGTTGTTGATGATGTATAACTTGATCGAGTTCAAAGAATTGAACAAAAAGTGCGGATTCATTTGGCTTCGGAGCATACTTTGTTCCAAAGTCAATAATTTCTTTTCGTTTTTCAGTTGATATTGGCGGTATAATATGTACAGTATACCGGCCAATAGCGCAATGACAATACCGCTAATCAATAAGCGAGTTCGGTTTTTTACCAGCTCTAGTTTGACAATTTCGTTTTCCTCGGCCAGTTTCTTTAACTCATTGGTACGTTTCTCGGTCTCATAGCGCGATATCATATCATTGACGTATCGCAGATTACGGTCATTCGATATTTCTTTGTCAAACTCTTGTGCCTCTTGGTAGTATTCAAGCGCCGATTCAAAGTTACCCTGATTGGTAGAGAGTTCTGACAACAATCTGTTGGCTTGTGAAATACTACTTGGAAGATTGTACCTTTTGGCCAAATCAAGACCTTTCAGTAGGTTTTTTTCTGCTTCTGAATACCTTTTTTTTTGCATCAATGCCCACCCAAGACTGATTTGTACGTTAGAGGTCAGAAATTGATCTCCCTGTGCCTGAGACATTTTTAAGGTAGGGTCCAAAATTTCAAGGGCTTCATTGGTTTTCTTTTGTTTGATGAATATTTGAGCGATACTATTTCGACAGATTATGCGGCCCATTTCATTGTCAATTTCCTCATTATAAGATAAGGACGTTCGATAGTGTTCAAGAGCCTCATCTAGACCTCCTTGTGATTCAAGACACTTGCCTATGTTTTGATGATTAATCGCCATCCCTAACTTGTTGCCCAACTGTCTTTCGAGCTCCATCGATTTTTTGAACTGCTCTATTGCGACATCGTATTGTTCCAATGTCTTATAAATATTGCCAATACCATTAAGTGATACGTTGATACTTCTTTTGAGCCCATCATTTGGATTTTCTACAGTTTCGGCCAATTCCAAGGCCTCCTGATTATAATCCAAGGCAGACTTTATAGCATCCGAACGTTGGTATACTACACTTAACATGTTGAGGGCGTAAACCTTAAATTCAAGATTGTCCGATGCTTCAGCAATTTCTAAAGCCCTTTGATGAAGCGCAAGTGCTTTCGAAAACTGTGAAGTATTACGGTATTTTCGTCCGAGCTGATTGATAGCATAGGCTTGTCCATCTAGGTAGTTGTTGTCGATAGACTCGTTTGCAAAGTAGCGCATTAAAATGGAGTCACCTCTATTTCTATTGAACACTCTATCGATTTCAAGATATGTACGCGGCGCTTTGTTTATCAAGCTATCGACTGATTCTTTGAAGTCTTCCGGAATGGATTGGGAAAGTGCAGGTAGAACTATTAAGAAAGAAAATATAAAAACACAATATTTCACCGTGTTTATGAGAAAAGAGGATATGCAATAGGCATTATGTTTTATTTGATATGGCATGCAGAAATTTACAACATATCAAGAAAATCGGATTTCTTCTGTCTTGATACGGGTATTTTATGATTTGGCTTTAAAATGACGTAGCCGTCGGTTTTGAGAAACTCCTTTATTTTGTGCAGATTGATTATATAGGAGTTATGTATTCTGAAAAATGAGTCTTGTGGCAATATTTCGTTAACTTCTTTCAGTTTTTTGGTTAGTACCATTTTCTGCCCATCGACGAGATAAATAGTACTGTAATTTCCATCTGATTCTGCATAAACAATCTCATCGCTATCAAGAAAAACGAGTTTTCCGTCCGTATTGAAAGTTATCTTTTTGTGAATTGAACTTGAGTTGAAGTTTAGTAATATTTTCTCTAGACGCTCGGCGGTATAATTTTTGGAATTGAACTTTTTTATTTTGTGGATGGTGTCTTTTAAATCATCGGTGTCTATTGGTTTCAAAAGATAATCAATAGCTTCATTTTTTAGAGCTTTTATAGCATACTGGTTATAAGCTGTGGTTATGACCACAGGAAAGTTCTTGTTCTTAAGTTTTTGAATGAACTGAAATCCATCCATGGTGGGCATTTCGATATCTAAAAATAGGCAATCAGGAGTATTAGTTTCAAGATGCCCTAGGGCTTCAAAAGGATCCGTAAAAGATGCACTCACTTCAATTTCTTCACTAAAATTCGTTAGCTCCCAAGATAAGCTTTGAAGTGCTTTTATTTCATCGTCAACCAATACCGCTTCAATCATAATTCGAAATTTACCTTATCATAGATAAGTTAATCAAAAATAGTGCGATGTTTTGGGATTTTTTAAAAATATGTACCAATGGGCTAGATTCAAGTGTAATTGGCACAAAAAGTCTTTAAAACAGGTTTTAACCTCATAGTTGTTATTTTTTCAGGTAAATTTTATCACTTCAGCGATGTTTTCCGCAGTTCGCGGTGTACCTAAGACTAGTGGTTTGCAATTTATACAAGATATTGCACCATTTGTACAATATGACAAAATAAGAGTCAGCACATACTATATTTTAGTGCTCGAAATTAGTGTTTCAGTATGGTTCCCTCAACTTAGAACAACCAAAAATTCAAGTTATAGGAACTAATATCTAGAAAAATGAAAAAGTGTTTTATCATGTTTGTTTTTTTTGTTTTAATGCTACTAATTGCTACGCTTACGGATAAGGCTGAGGTGATGATTTCAGAAAGTGAGGTTGCTGGTTATGCAGATATGGAGATTCTTTTGGCTAATGATGAACTATCGGATAAAAAATAAAACGAATAATCTAGGTAACCCAAAACCCAAGACAGATGCGTGCTATTTTAAGAAAAGATTCTAGTATGTGGATTTTAGCCATTGTACCCTTTTTCTTGGTATCAATTGCAAAATTTGACAGTAACACTAAAGATAATTATTGGAATGCTTCAGAAATCGTTAACCACGATTTCAATAATACGTTGAGGTTTACAACGGGTACTGAAGTAATAAGTAACGGTGCCAAGTTTTCTGTTTTGAAGCTTCATATTGAAGATGACAACATTGCTCTTGAACATTCTATGGAAATAGTAATTTCTAAGGAGAAGGGTTTAGGTAGAATTGGACCTGGGAAATATCGAATTGCAAAAGACGAGGATGGCCTTCTCAATTACGTAGATGGTGTTTTCGGTTTTCTGGATAGTAAAAATCATGGAGAATTACCCTTTTTCGCTCATGTTGGGGAGATAACAATCACACAACTTGATGACGAAGTGGTCAATGGGTCCATGGACATTTTTTTTAAAAACAACACCGGTAACTCGATTCAAATGAAAGGAGATTTTGTGGCATTGCCATGAGAAGGAATTTGAGAACGGTAATTTATGCAGAATTAAACCCTTTATAACATGTGTTATGTGAGGGTTAAGTTTGCGTCTAAAAGTGGGGAAATTGGCTTTAAAATGCTTATTTTTACTAGATTACCCTTAGTATTGACACATAGATTAAAAGTATGTTTTCGATAGTAGAGTGTTCGTTCAGTTCGTCAAAAAAACGGACTAATTGTATAGGATATTTTTAAAGATTTTTAATGAAACTGCCAATCCATTAGGTACGATCTTGGGAAATGCATTGAAATAAAATGTATTTGTTCTTGCAACTACCCGCCTGATGAATTGTTGTATGTTGGGCACCAGACCAACTTGTTGGCTCTCGGTGATTTGCTCGATTATAGGTTTCGGGGGAACTACCTGAATCAGCACCGATTGCGACGATTGTTGATTTTAATCCTTCAGAAGGGTCGTGCGGCTTGGCGGTATCATAAGAAAATACAAAGGGCCGGAAGTAAAACTTCCGGCCCTTTGTATTTAGAAATCTTTTAAAACAGGATTTTCTTGGTAATTGTAAGTAAAAATGGTTCAGGCAGGAAGTGGGTTGAACTTTACAAAACCTCCTCGAAGATGAACACTCATGACACCTGTATTGAAATCGATAATAGGGACATTGTATATTCTTGAAAATTGTACGATGATTGTTTGGAGTACATCCATTACATGAGCGTATTTAATTTTCGATGTCAATTCAAACTCCTCTTAATTTCACTTACTCAGCAAGGCTTTTCGAATACCTGATAATGTGATTTATTCGTGCCTATACACTCCTTTTGAAGAGTTGGTAACCATCCCATTTCTGTTGGACTACCATATTGTATCTGTATTAGCTGCCCGAGAAGTTCTTAACGAACTTTTTTTGGGTTTATAAAAGGCTTGCTTCTAAAAGACTGCTATTATTTTCATTCCGATGTTAACCTTTCGTTTTTCAAAAACATAAAAGGTAAACAAAGAGCATCATGATGAAACTTCCACTTCCACTTCCACTTCCACTTCTACTTACCCTTATCCTAACTTTTGGTA
>CAZTLZ010000027.1:0-26352 GCA_964614665.1 uncultured Maribacter sp. | reverse complement strand
CGCGATCCGCAATATCATAATCAATACCTGTGCCAGAATCTTCACCAACATATTCAGGAAGCATGTGTGCACTAGGGTATGCCCTTTGAGAGCCAATATAATCCGTAATTTTGGCCACCTCCGGGGTATCTACAAAAGCACACTGAATACGAGTAACATCATTGCCTTGGGTGTACAACATATCTCCTCGACCTATTAGTTGATCAGCTCCTTGTGCGTCTAAAATGGTTCGGGAATCTATTTTTGAGGTCACCCTGAAAGCGATGCGCGCAGGGAAATTCGCTTTGATTATACCTGTGATCACATTTACCGAAGGTCTTTGTGTCGCAATAATCAAATGAATACCGATCGCCCTTGCCAATTGCGCCAAACGCGCGATAGGTGTTTCCACTTCTTTGCCAGCCGTCATGATCAAATCGGCAAACTCATCAATGACCAAAACGATATAGGGCAAAAACATATGCCCATCATTGGGATTCAGTTTACGTGCTTTGAATTTAGTATTGTACTCTTTGATATTACGAACCATTGCTGTTTTAAGCAGTTCATAGCGATTATCCATCTCAATACATAGGGAATTCAGTGTATTGATAACCTTAGTATTGTCAGTTATGATAGCATCCTCTGAATCAGGAAGTTTTGCCAGAAAGTGACGTTCAATTTTATTGAAAAGAGTCAGTTCTACCTTTTTAGGGTCAATTAGAACGAATTTAACTTCAGCCGGATGTTTTTTATAGAGCAATGAGGTCAATACTGCATTCAGCCCAACGGACTTACCTTGACCCGTAGCACCTGCCATTAAGAGGTGGGGCATTTTTGCCAAATCAACTACAAAAGTCTCATTGCTGATAGTTTTTCCAAAAGCGACGGGAAGTTGCATTTCGGCCTTTTGAAATTTGCTGGAAGCAATAACGGATCTCATGGATACTATAGTCGCATCCTTATTAGGAACCTCAATACCAATAGTACCTTTTCCCGGGATAGGGGCAATGATACGGATACCCAGAGCTGCAAGCGACAAGGCGATATCATCTTCTAGGTTCTTTATTTTCGATATACGAACTCCGGCTTCGGGTACAATCTCGTAGAGGGTGACCGTAGGGCCGATTGTCGCCTTTATCTGGGCAATGCCAATTTTATAGTTGTTAAGGGTTCTGACAATCTTGTTTTTATTCTCTTCTAGCTCCTCTTGATTAATGGTAATTCCACCTGTAACACCGTGTTGGTCTAATAACTCTAAGGTGGGAAATTTGTAATTGCCCAATTCCAACGTAGGGTCGAATTCCCCGAAATCATCTACTAACTTATTGGCAATAATATCAAGCTCTTCTTTTTCCTCGATCACTTTCTCAACTTCCATTGCCAATTCTTCTATCGGCTCTTCCTTGGAAGTAGTGATTTCCAATTTCTCCTCCTTTTTCTCAACTGGCTCTTTTTTCAATGGCGGAATGTCTTCTTTATGGGTGTAAGTGTCGATAACCACGGGAGTCTCTTCTTCAGGATCTAATGCAATTGTTGCGCTAGCATTTTGCTGGTTCCCTTTAAGCTCATTGGCCAACGATGTGGTCTTCTTTCTGAAATAGTTACCAATATCCTCAGGAGAAAAATTGAATAAACGAACCATGATTAAAACCAACCCGAAGAGCAGTAACAGTAGTACCCCGATTTTACCTGTATAATCTTGGAGAAAATCATTCATTTCAAAACCAACCAGACCGCCTAGTAGCGGCTGGGTATATGCAAAGAACCCTAATGCGATTGAAATCCAAATCATGAAAATCAAACCCCAAATCCATTTTTTGAGCATTCCTTTTTGCTCAAGGCCCAAGAACATGTATAGGCCACTTAGGCATAGTAAAATAGGTAAAACCAATGTTGCGATACCAAATCCCTGATAAACAAAAAAGTGACTGACAGCTGCCCCGAATTTGTTCAACAAATTTTTGGCTTCTTCGTTTCTATCATGAAACTCGGAGAGTAGACTTTGATCATCTTGCCAATTGAAATAAAAGGAGACAAAGGAAAAGAATAGCGCAATACTGAAAAGCATTAAAAGGCTTCCCAGTATGATTTTATTCTGTTTGGATAATTTATAAGACCTTGGCTTTTTTGCAGGTTTCGCCTTGGCCTTTCTTACCTTCTTTGCCATTCAATAGTAGATTCTGGGGTAAAAATACAAATTTACAATTGAAGCTGTTTCTATTTGTCAGCTCAAAAGATTTTTGGTAAATAAATGATAAGTCCGATAATGGTTGCCGCAATAGAGACCAACATCACGGCGCCAGCTGAAACATCTTTTATAATTCCGATTTTCTTATCGAATTCAGGTTGAATGTAGTCAGCTATTTTTTCCACGGCAGTATTAATACCTTCTACTCCCATAATTACGGAAATAGTCAGAATCTGAACAATCCATTCCATATTGGAAATCTCGAAGAAAAAACCAGCTGCGGTCATTATAATGGCAATAAATACCTGAACTTTAATACTCGCTTCCGTACGAATCAAAAGAACGGCTCCCCGTAAAGCGAAACCCACGCTTTTGATTCTATTTTTCACAAAGGATTCCTTAGTCATTTTACAACGCTTCTAATGCTGCTTTATAATTGGGCTCGTCAACAATTTCTGAAACTTGTTCCGTATGCACGACTTTTCCATTTTCATCCAAAACTACAATAGCTCTTGAATGTAAACTTTGAAGCGGCCCATCGGTAATTTCCACCTGATAGGTTTTTCCGAAATTACCATCCCTGAAATCAGATAGCATTTCTACGTTCTCGATTCCCTCGGCACCGCAGAAACGACCTTGAGCGAAAGGTAAATCTTTTGAAATGCATAATACTACCGTATTTTCCAAACTTGCAGCGTCTTTGTTGAATTGACGAACAGATTGGGCACATGTACCGGTATCAATGCTGGGAAAGATATTCATAACCACTTTCTTTCCTTTATAATCTGTCAATGAGGCGGCGGACAAATCTCCTTTTGTCAAGGTAAAATCTTGCGCATCACTTCCAGTATCAGGTAAACCGCCTAGTGTATGTATTGTATTTCCATGTAGTGTTATCGTAGCCATTTTTCAGATTTTTATTGAAGCACGAAATTAAAAAATTAAAAGAGGATTGCTTACTACTTCCTTCAAAAATTAAGAT
Organism: uncultured Maribacter sp.; assembly: GCA_964614665.1. Taxonomy (GTDB): domain Bacteria; phylum Bacteroidota; class Bacteroidia; order Flavobacteriales; family Flavobacteriaceae; genus Maribacter_C. Next base: position 23,200 of record CAZTLZ010000027.1, on the reverse strand, counting down.
TACTTTATTGAGGCTGAAGCAAGTTGTTTGATTTTAATTCCCAGACCCGCAAAGATGAGTGTCATAATCGGGCTAAGCCAATTGAAAATCGCATAGAACATATAGTCTAATACACTCACTCCGAGAACACCACTATGATATGCCCCACAGGTATTCCAAGGAATCAAGACTGAGGTCACCGTGCCTGAATCTTCTAAAGTTCTACTTAAATTTTCGGGAGCTAAGCCTCTGTCAGCATAGGCTTTGGAGAACATTTTCCCAGGAACCACGATGGCCAAATACTGATCCGAAGCGGTAACGTTCAAAGCAAGGCAGCTACCTACCGTGCTTGCAAAAAGTCCGAAAGTGGTTTTGGCCATGCCTAATAGTGATTTAGTTATTCTTGAAAGTGCACCGATGCCATCCATAATTCCCCCAAAAACCATGGCGCAGACAATTAGCCAAATGGTTCCTAGCATTCCCGCCATTCCTTTTGCAGAGAACAAATCACTTAGGGCTTCATTATCTGAAGCAACTGAGGTGTTTACTGTAATGGCATTTAATATTCCCTTATAACCTGATTCAAAATTCAAGGCTTCACCACCGCCTACCGTAGCAACCACCCCAGGTTGAAAAATTAAGGCGAAAATACCGCCTAGTAGTGTTCCTATAAGAAGTGCCAGCAGAGGTGGTGCTTTTTTTACAATGAGGAGTATCACTACCACTGGGACTAGGAATAGCCATGGAGTAATATTGAAACTCTTTTCAATAGAAGCCAAAATGGCCTCTGTATCGGCTGTACCACTTGTGTCAATAGTAAACCCTAAGACGATAAAAACTGCCAATGTCACCAAAATAGTAGGTATGGTCGTAATCGTCATGTATTTGATATGACTGAATAATTCCCCTCCAGCCATTGCTGGTGCTAGATTAGTGGTGTCACTTAGTGGAGAAAGCTTATCTCCAAAATAGGCTCCTGATAATACCGCTCCCGCCGTCATACCTAAAGAAATGCCCAAGGCATCCCCAATACCTATTAATGCGATACCAACTGTGGCAGAGGTGGTCCAAGAACTGCCGGTTGCTATTGAAATGATTGCACATATAATCACACAGGCCGCCAGAAATATCGTAGGATTGAGAATTTGAAGCCCATAATATATCATGGAGGGAATAATTCCGCTTATCAGCCATGTACCCGATAGAGCACCTACCATTAACAAAATGAGCAAGGCCCCGGTTGTGGACTTCACATTTTCGGCGACTTCAGCCATCATCTGTTTGTATGAAACCTTGTTGAAAAAGCCTACTATGGCGGCAACTGCTCCCCCCAATAGCAAAATAAACTGGTTAGAACCGCTAAGGGCATCATCTCCAAAAACAAAAACATTATAGGCCAACATGGCGACAAGAACTAGCACAGGCAGTAGAGCCTCCCAAATATTCAGCTCTCTATTTTCAACAATGTTCTCGTTTTCTCGGTATTTATTTTTCTTTTTTTGGTCCGCCATCTTGCTTTGATTGGTTCTCCTGTAATATTACAACTTTGGAAAAGTCTATGCAAGCCTTATGGATGTACTAGATGGAAACCATTGGTGGAGTAATCTTTAGATGGGCCATACAGGCTTTCATCATCTTATAGGTACGCTCAATATCATTGTCAAGCCCGATTGAAAATCGAATAAGACCGTTTGACAACCCCATTTCTTTTTGTTCTTTCAATGGGATTTCAGAGGAAGTTGATGTGCCGGGAGCACTGAAGAGCGTCTTGTAAAAACCTAGACTCACTGCCAGATAACCTATTTTTTCGGTTTGCATAAGTTCCATTAAGGCATTTGCATTTTCCAAAGAACCTACATCCATAGTCAGTAATCCGCCAAACCCGTAGTTCTTGTTCATTTGCCTTTTCATTGTTTCATAACCTGAATGTGATTCAAGGCCTGGGTATGATACTCTGAATCCATCTTCTTCAAATTTTTCGGCTAAGAATAAAGCATTTTCGCTATGCTTTTGCATGCGTATGTGTAAGGTGCGCATGTTCTTTAGAATGAATGCTGCCCTAAGGCTGTCGAGGGTACTTCCCATGAGCATTCCCGCTCCATTATTGACATCTTTTAAACTCAAACAAAAGTCGCTGGTTCCGCAAACTGCACCTGCAACACAATCGCTTGTTCCGTTAATGAATTTGGTCAAACTATGAATCACCACATCAGCACCTAGTTTTGCAGGCGTAATTGATAAGGGTGAAAAGGTATTATCCACTACCAAAGGAATGCCATGTTTTTTTGCCAATTTGGCTAAGGCCTCAATATTTGCAACTTCCAATAATGGATTACTAACCGATTCACAGTAAATCATTTTGGTTTTCGAATTGATAGTTTGTTCTATAACTTTCAAAGAAGTGATGTCGACAAACGAGGTTTCGATGGCGAACTTTTTTACAAAGTTCTTCAGAAATGCGTAGGTGCCTCCATAAATGGTTCTACTACTTACAATGTGGTCACCAGCATCACAAAGTTGCATTATCACAGCGCTTATCGCACCCATTCCACTTGCATATACATTGGCGGTCTCCGTTCCTTCCAAAGCAGCCAGTGCCTCTCCTAGATAGAGATTGGAAGGGGAGGAGTGGCGGCTATATAGGTAACAACCTTCGGTATTGCCTTCGAAGGTGTCGAACATCGTCTTGGCCGATAAAAAAGTGTAGGTAGAAGAATCGGATATCGAAGGGTTGATGCCTCCGAATTCCCCAAAATACTGTAAATCCTGTAATTGATTTGCTGCCGTTCTGTCCATGATTGTTTTGGGTTTTTGAACACTAAAATTACTTTTAAGTAGTTCAATAAACAACGATTAATAAAACAATTAGATTATAAATCTATTTTAATTGATTTTTATAGAAATTTTATCTATATATTGAAAGGATTTTGAATTAGAACCGAAAAAATACCATGTTGAAACTAGACGAAATAGACATCAAACTCTTGTCATTATTGCAAGCGGATTGCAAACAAACAACAGCGGCGTATGCCAACCAGCTAAACCTTTCCACCACAGCTGTTTATGAACGAATTAAACGTTTAGAAAAGGCAAATGTGATATCTGATTATGTGGCCCTGGTCAACAGAAGAAAAGTTAATAAGGCTTTTACGGTACTTTGTCATGTCAAGCTAAGTCAACATATCAAAGAATATGTATTGAAGTTTGAGCGAGAAGTACTGAAATTACCTGAAGTGGTCGAATGTCACCATATCAGTGGCGACTATGACTACATCTTAAAGGTTCATGTTAGCGATATGGAGGCGTATCGCGAGTTTATGGTTACCAAACTTACCGCCATCAATAATATTGGCAGCACCCAAAGTTCATTCGTGATCAACCAAGTGAAGCATACTACCGCTATCCATCTTTAACACTAAAGTATTTTTAACCAAAGCCATAGAGGGATATATCTACATTGTATTCTTTAGGTTACATGCGGCCCAAGTATATACATTGCCTCGTATTGGCAACTGTTGGAAATCCCATTTTAATAGCTCTTGGCAAGCACATCCGTTATTGTTGAACGATAAAACATTCGTACTTTTGTATCTCATTTTTGATTCATTATTTCAATATTAAAATAGATATGACGCAATACGATGTAGCCGTTATCGGTTCAGGCCCTGGAGGATATGTCGCAGCGATACGCTGCGCTCAATTAGGAATGAAAACCGCAATAATTGAAAAATATTCCACACTCGGTGGAACCTGCCTTAATGTAGGTTGTATTCCCTCAAAAGCCTTATTGGATTCCTCACATCATTATGAAGATGCCGTCAAGCATTTTGAAGAACATGGTATCGAGATACCTGGTGAGGTAAAAGTAAACCTCGAGAAAATGATTGCTCGCAAGCAAGGTGTTGTTGATATGACCACCAAGGGAGTTCAATTTTTGATGGACAAAAATAAAATCGATGTTTTTGAAGGTGTAGGAAGTTTTAAGGATGCCACTCATGTCAATATCAAAAAGAATGATGGTAAAACAGAAACCGTCGAAGCAAAGAATATCATTATCGCAACAGGTTCGAAGCCATCTACTTTACCATTCATCAAGTTGGATAAAGAGCGAGTGATAACTTCTACTGAAGCTTTAAAATTGAAAGAAATACCCAAACACTTGGTCATTATAGGTGGTGGGGTTATCGGTTTGGAATTGGGTCAGGTATACAAAAGATTAGGCTCCGAGGTTACGGTTGTTGAATATATGGATCGCATTATTCCGACTATGGATGCTTCTTTATCCAAGGAATTGATGAAGACCATGAAGAAACAGAAAGTGAAATTTGCACTTTCGCATAAAGTGAAGTCCGTGACGCGTAAGGGCAAAGAGGTGACCATCAAAGCGGACAACAAAAAAGGAGAAGAAGTAGTTTTTACGGCTGACTATTGTCTAGTTGCCGTAGGTAGAAACGCCTATACCGAAGGATTAAATCTAGAGGCCGCGGGAGTTCAAATGGAGGAAAGGGGTAAGGTAGCCGTAAACGATCATCTACAGACCAATATTGAAAATATCTATGCTATCGGTGATGTTATTAAAGGGGCAATGTTAGCCCACAAAGCTGAAGAGGAGGGTACTTTGGTAGCCGAAATCATGGCGGGACAAAAACCTCATATCGATTATAATTTGATTCCTGGAGTGGTGTATACTTGGCCAGAAGTGGCTGCTGTGGGTAAGACGGAAGAAGAATTAAAAGAAGCTGGGGTCGAGTATAAAGTTGGTCAATTTCCTATGAGAGCTTTGGGTCGTGCACGAGCAAGTATGGACGTTGACGGATTTGTGAAAATTCTTGCCGATAAAAAAACGGACGAAGTCTTGGGTGTACATATGATCGGTGCACGTTGTGCCGATTTGATTACAGAGGCCGTTACCGCTATGGAGTTCAGGGCATCTGCAGAAGACATCGCTCGTATGAGCCATGCTCACCCAACCTATGCCGAAGCCGTTAAAGAGGCTGCGCTGGCGGCTACAGCTGATAGGGCTTTGCATGTGTAAGTAGACTGAGGTTGGTGTTGGAGGTGCTGCTATGAAAGAAATATAGTTACTAGTAACTATATACAATTGTTGAGCGTCATTCAAAAACTTACTAATGGGACTATTTGACTTCTTCAAAAACAAAGGCAAATCAAAGCCAGACAAACAGGACAGAAACAAAAAACCTTCTGACCATGAACTTGCTTTTGCACAGACAGTACTTGACATTATCGGACCGACAATTGAGAAACACCACTTTGAACTTCATAGCAAAGAAATTAAGCAGTACTCGACTACAATCATCTGGAAAAAGAAAAAACAATATATCAAGGTGAATAGCACGACATACCCTACCGACTATCCATACTATTACAACATTGTCTTGGGAGAAGGTGACAGTGACGACTTCTTTGAATATGACTGGAACTCGGTAGCTATTTGGGCATTGGCTCGTGTGACCAATCCTGACACCGAAGTTGTCTCATACGACTTTCCTTATGACGACAAGGTTAAACCAAGTGTTGAGAAAGCAAATGAACACTTGCTGGCTTACGGACAAACATTTCTTGATGAAGACATGACAACATTCTATGAAGCAAGAAAAATGATAAACAAAGACAGAAAACCATATAAAATACACTCACCGGACAAAGACGGGAACTATCAAACGACAGACCAGTCAAAGAGTGTGGAGCAGAAAAAGAAATACAGTTGAAAGATAAAACATAAGCACGAGCGCCCAACAAAACCTAAACCGCATTAAAAGGCGGTTTAGCCAAAACGTTGGACGCAAGCTGAAAATCCAATTTATCCAGAATTGAAATGACATTAACTGAATATATTAGAAAAAGAAATGGCGTGCCCATTGGAAGTTCTAAATCATTAAGAAATAATCTTCATCGGTCATTAGGAGCAAAGAATTTCTCGACATTTTGGAATTATTGGAATCCAATTTTTGGGTATTATTTAGGAAAATACATATTCAAGCCCTTGAAAAGAATTTTACCTATTACAGTTTCTCTATTATTCACCTTTATATTTTGCGGACTAATACACGATGGAGTAGCTACAATTTATAGAGGAAAGGTCTCATTATTCTTTACTATTTGGTTCTTATTAATGGGAGTAGCAGTTTTAATAACCAGATATTTGAAACATAATTTTAAGAAACAAAAGTGGATTTTTCGGGCGTCAGTCAACCTGAGTATTATAAGTATCTGTTTTTTTATTACGTTTTATATTACAAGAGTTATAATCTGAAATTGAGTATTTGACCCATTAAGAGCTTGAGTAAATTTGGTTTTTGAACAAAAAACTGGAAAAAGCCTGCGTACAATAGAGTGTCCTATGAAAAGTCTAGCTATTTTTCACCCTTATGCGACCCATCACAATAAGGCGGGTTGCTGGTTTTTTTACAAGTACATAAATAGGCTGCCTTACTTTCTTCGCAGATGAATTTTAAGGGTGGCGTTCCATTTTCAGCACGATGGGCGCCATTACAAAAAGGTTGGGTTTCACTATGGCCACATGTACACCAAGCATATTTTTTGCCCTTTTCCAAATCACATGCAATTGGAGAATAGGTTTCATCACTCATTTATCGCTCTTTTAGAATACTAAAATAGAATAAACTTATGGGGGTTCCGATGCAATGGACCTAATTTTTAACCAACCCTAATAACTTGAGCAATAGTATTCGGGTCTTTGAGATAAACATTTTTAAGGCGGGCTCTATCTTAATACGAACAAATTGGAAACTATTTTTAATAGTAGCCTTGATTGTTTTCTTGTGTTTTTCATAGAGTAGTGCGGTGAAGGAACACACAATCATAAATACAACAGCTCCGATTATGGCCGTAGCAGGAGAAAGCGAATGGTTAAAAAATCGGTAGAGCCCCAAACCTGTGAAACTTCCGTAGAGGATGATGAAATGAAGGACATAAATTGAAAGTGTGCTTTGACCAATTTTTAAGAAAGTGGTATTGGTCAGCCATTTTCTAACAATCATAAAAACAGCAAAAGCGATGAATACGTCCCCTAATCGTATGAACAGGTAATTGTTGAAGGAAATGGCTTCGAACAATTGTATTCCTGTAAGGTCGGTCAATAAAACAAAGAAATCGGACGAGAAAAAAATCAACAGGGTGCCTATTGCCAAACACAGGCCAATTGCCCACTGATACAAGTGTTGGTGTGCTTTGTATCTGGTAAACAATAAAGAAACAAAGGCTCCAAACGAGGTATAGCCAAGCCAGGGAATAATAGTGAATACCGAACCATTTGACCGAGTCAAGTAGTTAGCAAAAGCGTCAGGAAGAGCACTGAAAGTAGTTGAGGCGTATACCGGTTCAAAAACAAAAAGTAAAAGGGTAATTGCCACTAAAACAATTGGAAATAGAAACAACCTTTTGGTATAGGTCAACAAATAAACACCAATGATAACCAATATAGATAAGCCTATGCAATGTAAAACATCCACCAAGAAAAATGAATCATAAAGTTTACCTTGAATTAGACCTCCGAGATTCAATCGCAAGAGATATCCGATGGCAAGCAATTCAATACCGCGCTTAATTCCTTTTTTGACTCTTGGGTTTTCAAAACCCGTTTGGGGAACACGTACAAGCAAGTAAGTGAAAATAAAGCCCGAAACGGTAAAGAAAACAGGAGCCGTCATTCCCCTGAAATACTTCCAAAGGCTATAACCAGTATCGGCATTGTCTCGAAATGAGTTGTCTAAAAGTCCATCTACAAAGTGCCCCTGCAGCATCATAAGAATGGCCCATGCCCTTAGGGCATCAATGAAATACAGTCTTTTGCTTTGTTTTTTCAACTTTAGAGCTTCGAATAGTATCGGTGTATATACTTGTTTTACAGTAAGTTTGGTTGTCTCCGAAGGCAAAATTAGCCAAAATACTCGCATGAATGCAGTATTTGAGCTATTTTCGTCATACGAACTTTTAAAACGAAATTATGGCAACAATATTGGCCTTTGCAGGTAGTAACTCAAGCACATCGGTAAATCTTAAATTGGTGCGTTTTACTACCAATCAATCGGAAGGCCACACTATACAAGTATTGAATCTGGCAAATTTTCCTTTCCCAATGTATAGCGAGGATTATGAAAAGGAGCATGGCTTTTCAAATTCTTTAATCGAATTGAAGAATGATATTCAAAATGCAGATGGAATCATTATTTCGGTAAACGAGCATAATGGCGGTCTATCGGCATATTTCAAGAATCTTATCGATTGGTTATCTAGACTGGATCGCGATTTTATTCGTGACAAAAAACTGTTACTAATGTCCGCTTCCCCTGGTAAAAGAGGGGCTATCGGTGCTCATGAAGCTGCCCATAAAATGCTATCGCGATTTGGAGCTGAAATCTTGGAGACGTTTTCCTTACCCTCTTTCTATGAGAATTTTGATGAGGAAAAAGGGATTACGAATGATGAATTGTCAAGTCAACACAAGAGTGCAATGGAGGCTTTTGTATCTAAAATTTAAATTTATTGAGGAACGAGACTTGTTATCAAGTTAATGACATAGCAAGATTTAAGGAAGCCCTATTTCAATGGTCCCGTCAATTTGATGAAGTGCTATGGTTGGATAGTAACGATCATAAAGGAAAATATAATTCTTTTGATGTAATACTAGCTGCCGATGCATTAACTACACTGGTCACGGATACTCAAAATGCTTTTAATGATCTCAGGGAGTACCAAAATGAAACTAAAGATTGGATTTTTGGCTATCTTTCCTATGACCTGAAAAATGATGTAGAAAAACTATCATCTCGAAACTTTGATGGTCTTGATTTTCCTGACCTTTATTTCTTCCAACCTAAGAAGATTATTACCATTCTAGATGACACCGTTTCATTCAGTTACCTTACTATGGTCGATGATGAAATCGTATCCGATTTCAAAACAATTTCTAAATTAGTTAAAACCAAGGATAATCAGCAATCAACTTCGGATCCGATTCGTATTCGAATGAGAATTTTTAAAGACGAGTATTTCAAACAGGTAAACAGGATGTTGGCTCACATTCATCGTGGAGATATTTATGAAGCTAATTTTTGTCAAGAGTTTTATGCCGAGGAGACAACGATAAGCCCCCATAGGACTTATCAACGTTTGAATGAAATTTCAAAAGCTCCTTTTGCTGTTTTTATGAAGCTGAGGGATAAATTTCTACTATCGGCATCCCCTGAGCGCTATTTGAAGAAAACGGCGGGCAAAGTTCTGTCACAGCCCATTAAAGGTACCGCTCCACGTTCGAAGAATCCACTTGAGGATAAGGCATTTATAAGCAGGTTAAAGAACGATGAAAAGGAAAGGGCGGAGAATATTATGATTGTCGATTTAGTTCGGAACGATTTATCAAAAAGCGCTTTGAAAGGAACTGTTAAGGTAGAAGAGCTTTGCGAAGTTTATTCTTTTGAACAAGTCCATCAAATGATATCCACTATAAGTGCTTCGGTATCGGAGAACGAAAATCCGGTTGATATTTTAAAGGATACTTTTCCCATGGGAAGTATGACTGGAGCACCAAAAGTTTCGGCAATGAAAGTCATAGAACAGTTAGAATCTTTCAAGAGAGGGCTCTATAGTGGCGCCGTAGGTTATTTTACACCTCAGGGTGATTTTGATTTCAATGTGGTGATTCGTAGCATTCTCTACAACGCGAGTAAAAGATATGTATCTTTCTCTGTGGGTGGTGCGATAACCGCAAAAGCTATTCCTGAAAAGGAGTATGAAGAATGTCTTTTAAAAGCAAAGGCCATGCGAGAGGTACTCGAGGGGTAACAAAAAAGGTGTCAAATGCAATTTCAAGAATACAAGTTTCGAATTCAGGGGTGCGAAATCTATACAAGGAATGTGGCACCTGAAGAAGTAAAAGGTGTTGTGGTTCTGGTGCATGGAATGGGAGAGCATTCAGGAAGATATATTGAAAATGTTATTCCGACACTTTTAAAGGTTTCATTGGCTGTGGTTTCTTATGACAATGTGGGACATGGGAAGTCTAACGGCAAAAGAGGTCATTGCCCTAGTTACAGTACTTTGATGGAGATATTAGGAATGGTTGCCGAAAGAGCGGAAAGCCTATACCCCGATGTTCCTTTATTCCTATACGGACACAGTATGGGAGGTAATCTTGTACTGAACTATGCCTTGAGAAACAGTGTGAAAATAAATGGTATAGTCGCTACTAGTCCATATTTACGGCTGGCATTTAAGCCACCAAAATGGAAAATGGTTTTAGGGAAATTGATGTTGAAGGTTTTACCAAGCATAACGTTACCTTCGGGATTAGACCCCGAAGGCATATCTAGAATACCCGCGGAAGTTGAAAAATATGTTAAGGATCCGATGGTGCATGATAGAGTAAGTCCCATGTTTTCCTTTCCGATAATGGAGGCGGGGGAATGGGCGATTGCCAATGCTAATTCATTACTCACAGATACCCTTTTGTTGCATGGCACTGGTGACCAGGTTATTGATTATACTGCTACGGAAGAATTCCATAAGAATTCGAATAGGACAGAGTTGCAATTATTTGAAGGTGCATTTCACGAACTGCATCACGATAAATGTCAAGTAGAGCTTTTGGCCGTTATCACTAAATGGCTGAAAAAGCGAATAGTTTGATACCTTTGCACCGTGTTATCTGAATTCCAAGAGCATATTAAAAAACAATTCCCTGTCCTTCTAAAACAGAAGTTTCTTTTGGCTTGTAGCGGGGGGCTCGATAGTGTTGTTTTAGCCCACCTTTGCCAACGAAGTGAAATGAAGTTTGAATTGGCACATTGCAATTTCAATTTACGTGGTATCGAGAGTGATGGTGATGAGTCATTTGTTAGGGACTTTTCGAAGACCTTAGAGGTAAATATATTTGTAACTCATTTTAATACAAAGGGTTATGTGGGTGAAAATAAGGTTTCAATTGAAATGGCGGCACGAGAACTTCGTTATGCTTGGTTTGCTGAGGTTATGAAGGAGAACGGAATTGAGATACTGGTTACGGCACATCATTCAGATGATAATTTAGAGACATTTCTAATCAATTTATCAAGAGGTACCGGTATTGATGGATTGAAAGGAATACCGGATAATACAAATGGCATTTTGAGACCATTGCTTCCTTTTTCGAGAACCCGAATTTTAGAATTTGCGGTGGCGGAAGACATCAAGTGGCGAGAAGATAGTACGAATACCGATACCGTTCATTTGCGAAATAAGATTCGGCACCAAATTGTACCAAAACTAAAAGAATTACATCCAACCTTTTTGGAGAATTTTAGGGCAACCCAATCCTACCTGTCAGGTTCATCTACAATGCTTTCAGATTACCTAAAGCTTTTGAAAGCAAAGCTTTTTGAGGATAAGGACGAGTATATTCGAATTAATATAGAGGAACTAGCAAAGCTTCATCCACTGAAGTCCTATTTACATGGGCTGTTTGGTGATTATGGTTTCAGGGCCTGGAATGATATCGAGAACCTATTGGAAGGGATGAGTGGTAAAGAAGTCCGCTCGAAAACCCATCGCTTGGTAAAAGATAGGGAGTACCTTTTGTTAGAAGAATTTTCGAAGGAAGCGGCAAATCAATTTCTAATTCAAAAAGGGGAAACAAAAATTAAGGTGCCAATACATCTTCAAATTTCTGAGATAAAAAATATAGAAGAGATTGGAACAAATATACTATACGTTGATATAGCTGCGTTAAATTATCCACTGGTCGTTAGGAAATGGAAAAAAGGCGACTACTTTTACCCCTTGGGAATGGTAGGGAAGAAAAAGCTCTCAAAATATTTTAAGGACGAAAAGGTCGATGTTATCTCTAAAGAAAAACAATGGCTTCTGTGTTCGGATCATTCCATTATTTGGGTAATCGGAAAACGTGCTGACAATAGATTCAAAGTTACAAAGAGCACTGAAAAGATTGTAAAATTTATATGGGTCAAATGAGAAGTGTAGTAGTCTTGATTGCCTTATTTTATAGTTTCTTGCCTGTTTTTGCACAGAGTGATGAGGAGCCCGTAGTTTGGGAAACAGAATATAATAAGATTTCTGAGACAGAGTATGAGCTGATTTTCAAAGCAAAGATTTTTGAAGGCTGGCATGTGTATTCTCAATATACTCCCGATGGCGGTTCATTCCCAAGTGAATTTAGCTTTAAAAAAGTGGGTGAAGCGTATGATTTGGTAGGGAAGACGGAGGAAAGTGAAACAACTACGGCGTATAGTGATATCTTCGAAATTGACGAAACTTTCTTTAAGAAGAGCGCGGTTTTCAGACAACGAATCAAGCTTTTGAAAGCTGAGGTACGTCAAATCGACGTAAATCTTTACTATCAAGTATGTAAGGAAGTCTGTATTCCAGCGGACATTGACTTTAATTTCGTTTTGGATGGGGGAAAAGTCGCTATAGATAAGAATACTATTGACGAGCGTAGTCAGGCAATGACCAATGGTTTAAAGAAAGACCTGAAACACAAAGAGCGACTTACTGAAGGCGCCAATGAACTTGAGAACAATTCAGGGATATGGGGTATTTTCGGATTAGGATTCCTAGGTGGACTAATTGCCCTACTGACACCTTGTGTCTTTCCTATGATCCCTTTAACGGTTTCTTTTTTTACTAAACAGTCACAGAATAAATCCAAAGGTATTGTCAACGCTATTCTTTATGGCTTTTTCATAGTACTCATCTATTTCCTCTTGAGTCTTCCTTTTCATTTGTTTGACTCCATAGATTCTCAAATTCTAAATACAATATCTACCAATGCATGGTTGAACATCCTTTTCTTTTTGATATTCGTGTTTTTTGCTTTTTCATTTTTTGGATATTATGAACTTACATTGCCTAGTTCATGGGGTAATAAGATGGACTCTGCTTCAACAAAAGTTGGTGGTTCGGTCGGTATCTTTTTTATGGCAGTGACCTTAGCTATTGTTTCCTTCTCATGTACTGGCCCTATTTTAGGCTTGTTGTTGGGAGGAACAGTGTTATCGGAAGGTGATTTGGCAACAAACCTGTCTGCGGGTATTACAGGCTTCGGGCTTGCCTTGGCTTTGCCTTTTGCCTTATTTGCTTTGTTTCCGGCTTGGTTGAATTCATTACCTAAATCTGGTGGATGGATGACAACCGTCAAAGTTGTTTTGGGTTTTGTTGAATTGGGTTTTGCCTTTAAATTTTTATCAAATGCCGATTTGGTTGGACATTGGGGTATTTTGAAAAGGGAAATTTTTATTGGAATATGGGTTGTACTAGGTATTTTACTCACACTCTATCTTTTCGGAATATTCAGGTTTCCGCATGATGGCCCTAAACAAAAACTATCTATAGGAAGAAGGATAATGGCCCTATTGAGTTTGTTATTTACAATGTATTTATCACTTGGTCTAGCAAAAGTCACTAACGTAAGGTTGCTGAGTGGATTACTTCCGCCGGATTTTTATAGCATTCATGAAACGGAAAATGATTGTCCTTTAGGGCTCGATTGCTTCAAAGATTTTGATGAAGGTGTAGCTTATGCAAAGAAGGAGAACAAACCTATTTTACTTGATTTTACAGGGTGGGCATGCGCTAACTGTAGAAAAATGGAAGAAAATGTATGGAGTGAGCCCGATATTTATCCTATTCTTAAAAATGACTACGTTCTTATATCATTATACGTGGATGACCGTAAAGAACTACCCGAGGTGTCTCAGTTTGATTTCAAATATGAATCCGGTAGAATTAAAACCATAGAAACCATAGGTCAAAAATGGGGAACTTTCCAGACTTTGAATTTCAATGCAGCTTCCCAACCGTATTATGTGCTATTGTCGCCTGAAATGGAAGTTTTGAACTCTGCGGTTCAATATACGGATAGAGATACCTATTTGAACTGGTTAAATGTTGGCTTACAGCGTTTTAATAAAATCGCTATGAATAAATAGAGAAAAACGCAAGTTTTGTAGTTTTTTTATCCCCTAAATTCTTATATCTTTTAGGTCTAAACCTATATGATTTGAAACTACTTAGAAAAGTAGGCGTGGTGCTGATGGTTTTGATTGGAACCTTAGCCATAGCGACAGCAATTTTTGCCTATACCTTGAAACCTGACTATAATGGGGAGAAAGAAATCGCCAATTTATCCCAAGAAGTAACCGTTCATTACGACACTTACGGAATCCCTCATATTTACGCAAGTAACAATAAGGATGCTTTTCGCGCTATGGGTTATGTACATGCACAAGATCGACTTTGGCAAATGGAATTGTTAAGAAGGATTGGGCGAGGAGGGCTTTCAGAGATTTTTGGCGAAGCAACTTTAGAAACGGATAAATTTTTCCTAGCATTAGGCATTGATGAAGCATCAGCCAGAACAGTTTCTGAACTCGATATGAATTCTGAGGCTGTAGATTTAACTTTGTCCTATCTTGACGGTATAAATGAATTTGTCGCGGAAGGACCGACTCCTGTGGAATTCTATCTCACAGGTCTTCAAAAAAGTGACTTTACACTTCATGATGTTCAGAATGTTTTTGGATATATGGCCTTCAGTTTTGCCCAAGCTCATAAGACGGATCCACTACTTACATATATAAAAGACAGTCTTGGCGTGGCCTATCTTAAGGATTTGGACATTAACATTGATCCCAATACGACGCTAATAAAAAACCACCGCGGGGAAACAAGTGATTCTTCATGGCAGGAAGGTATCAGCTCTGTGACCAAAACTTTAAAGACGCTTCACATTCCATTATTTGAAGGGAGTAATAGTTGGGTAATCGGCCCCAATAAAACCAAGAATGGTAAGGTTATTTTTGCCAACGACCCCCATATTGGCTTTGCCCAACCTTCAGTTTGGTATGAAGCTCATGTAGTGACCCCTACCTATGAAAAATATGGGTATCACTTGGCCGGCGTTCCCTTTCCTGTTTTGGCACATGATCGAAACCTCGCCTATGGCATGACGATGTTCGAAAATGACGATGTTGATTTTTATTATGAGGAAACGCATCCTGAAGATGCGACAAAATATAAATCAGAGGGGGGCTGGATCGACTATCAGACTAAAAAACATACTATTAAAGTCAAAGGGGCTGAAGATGCTGATTTGACTGTAAAACAAACAACACGCGGGCCCATTTTAAATGGTATCATGAACCAAATCAATGGAGAACGTCCCATTTCAATGTGGTGGACCTATACACAACAAAAGAACGAGGCCATCCATGCACTATATGAAATGTCAAAAGCTGAGACAATTCAGGAGGTAGAAAAGGCGTTGCCAAAAATACATGCGCCCGGACTGAACATTATGTATGGCGATGCCACAGGTAATATAGCATGGTGGGCCACGGCAAAGTTGTACAAGGTTCCAGATAGTGTAAGCACCAAGTTTATTCAGACAAGTTATACGGAGTTTCCAACGGAACGTGAATACATATCGTTTTCAGAAAACCCTCAATCTATTAATCCTCCTTGGAATTATGTCTATTCAGCGAATAACCAGCCTGATTCCATCGCTGGAATGTTGTATCCTGGGTACTATTTACCAGAAAACAGGGCAAAGCGCATTGTTGAATTGCTCGAGCCAAAAAATGACTGGGACAAAGAAGCAGTAGCTGAAATGCTAACGGATGTGACGTCAGCAGTGAATCCGTCAATAGTAAAAAACCTAGCTAAGAGTATAGATGTCAAGGTACTGACCGACGACCAACTGAAGTTGCTCGATAAGTTGAACAATTGGGAGGGCGACTACCCATTACAGAGTGTAGAGGCCACGATTTTTCATAGGTGGATTTATAGTTTCTTGAAAAATACATTTGCTGATGAATTGGGAGATAAACAATTCAAACAATTTCTTACCGCCCATTTTAGCAAACGGGTTATTGCACCAATGACTGCCAATCCTAATTCCGTATGGTGGGATGATCTACAGACGGAAATTCAGGAAACACAAGCTGATATTATTCAAAAATCATTTGTGGAAGCATTTGCTTCCCTAGAAAGGGATTTAGGAGGAAATACTGCCGATTGGACCTGGGATAAGTTGCACACCTTAGAACATGGCCACCCTATTGGCCAAGCAGGTGGCTTGTTACGATCTTTTTTCAATGTAGGCCCGTTTCCTGTAAACGGAAGTCGGGAAGTCATCAATAATTTAGGATTTGGGTACAACGATTCTGACCATTTTGAAGTAGGTTCTGGCCCTTCGACACGTAGGGTTATCGACTTTTCCGACATTGAAAACAGTATGAGCATACTCCCGACCGGTCAATCAGGTAATCCGTTTAGTAAGCACTATCAAAATCAAGCTGAAATGTATGTTAAAGGCGAGTTTCGAAAAATGATGATGAATAAAAATGAAATCATTGAAAAGTCCGATTCAAAATTAGTTCTTAGTCCCAAGTGATCGGAACTATGAACTTTTAGTTAACAATAATCTGAATTATAGATTCTCATATTCATGATTCTACAATCTTTGTATTGTGAGACTATGAATTCCATGGAAATATTGCTATATCAGTTATTGTGGAAAATTATTTAATATATTTAGAAGAAAAATTGAACCTCCCAGACCCTTTGACTAATTCGGGTTTTTGTTTGAGCTCTTTTACTATCTGATATTCTGAAAAACCATCCATTAAGATGAGAAAAACTCTATTTGTATTGTTATTTCTCATGACAGGCAGTGTTGTCATGAGCCAAAACGAAACAACCAATGTCACTATTTCCTTTACCGAGACCAATGTGCGAGAGGTAATCAAAACCCTTGAAGAAAAAACGCAGCTCAGGTTTTATTATGTTGACGAATGGTTAAGTAACGATTTAATTTCAGGGACTTATACGGATGCGCCTGTAACTGATATTCTGAATAAAATCTTTGAAAGTACCATACTCAACTATTATGTGTTGGATGGTGAGAAGGTTATCTTGACCCAGAACAATATCATCTACGACAAATTGCCTAACGGTTTTTTTGAAAAATCCGGCCAAGAAATACCCCAAGTTGGAGAAGATATCGAAACGTCCGAGGCATTAAATCCGGTTTTCTTCCCTGAACAACAGTCACGCTTACGACGGGGAATTGAAACGGTAAGAATCGGTAAAGAAACCCTTGAGGGACAAAGACGGCGCTATACCCTTACCGGTAATGTCAAAAACGCAAAAACTGGTAGGCCTATACCGGACCTTTCCCTAGTAATAAGCAACCGTAGAATCGGTACCGTTACAGATGAAAACGGTTTTTATGAAATTGCCCTTCCGGCAGGGGAAAACCTGCTCGAAACAAAAGCCTTGGGCATAGAGACACAGCGTAAAAGAATAATAATCTATAGCAATGGTAGCCTAGATTTTAATTTAAGTGAAAACATCGAACAACTGGATGAGGTTGTTGTGGAAGCTGACAAAGCAAAAAATGTAGAAGAGGAAATTACTGGTTCGACAACCATTGAATCAGAAGAAACAAAGGATATTCCGATGGTACTGGGTGAGCGTAACATACTATCGGTCGCGACACAACTTCCGGGTATTACAAACGCTGGGGAAGGCGCCTCAGGCCTTAATGTTAGAGGAGGTAAGACAGATCAAAACCTTATTTTATTGGATGATGGAGTCGTTTATAACCCAACCCACTTTTTTGGAATATTTCAAGCTTTGAACCCTTTTGCAACCAAAGGAGTTGATATTTATAAAGGAAATGTACCTGCCGAGTTCGGGGGTCGACTTTCATCTGTTTTCGATATTACGACTATTGATGGTAATGACGAGAAATTTTCTGGTGAGGCTTCAATAGGACCGGTGACTGGGAATTTGATGTTGGAGATTCCAGTAGTAAAAGACAAGTCTTCTCTAGTTATTGGTGGTAGGGGAGCTTATTCGGATTGGATTTTACAATCATTGGACGAGGAATCGTTAAACAATAGCTCAGCTTCCTTCTACGATGTGGTTGCTAATTATACCCACAAAGTCAATGAGAACAATCAGGTAAAGGCTACAGGGTACTATAGTGATGATTCCTTTAGTATTACTTCAGATTCTTTATTCGGGTATAGCAATCGAATGTTTTCAATAGATTGGAAACACAAGTTTAACGAGCGTAACAATGGAAGTTTGGTGCTTGCAAATAGTAAATATGAGTTCGATATCGATTTTGACGGACAAGCCAATAATGATTTTCTCTTAGGGTATAGCGTAGAGGAAACCGAAGCTAAATTGAAGTTTAAGTATTTGATGAACGATACCCATACCGTAGGTTATGGTGTGGCGGCTAAACTTTATAGGGTCAACCCTGGTTTTATTAAGCCCAACGGCAATGAGTCGATAATTAGTCCTTTTGAGGTGCCTGAAGATCGAGCTCTGGAAGGAGCGATTTACTTGAGTGATGAAATTAATTTAGGTGATAAAGTCGGTTTAAGTGCAGGCATTCGATATTCCTATTATACCGCCTTGGGCCCATCGATACAAGGGATTTATGCAGAGGGGCAACCCAGAAATGAAGCGACTTTGGTAGGCAGTTCTGAATTTGATAAAAATAAAACGGTTGAAACCTATGGCGGTCCAGAATTTAGGGTTTCCGGACGTTATTCGTTCACTCCTGATTTTTCCTTAAAAGCTGGTTTTAATAGTATGTATCAATACATCCATACACTTTCAAATACTACAACAGTATCGCCAATTGATACTTGGAAACTTTCTGATTCCAATATAAAACCGCAGCGTTCCAACCAATTCAGTTTAGGTTTGTTCAAAAATTTTGAGGATGATTTATACGAGTTAAGCCTAGAAGGATATTATAAAACATCTGAAGATATTCTAGACTTCAAGACCGGTGCCCAACTACTGTTAAATGACAATATCGAACAAGAGGTATTGCAAGGTGAAGGCCAGGCCTATGGTATTGAATTGTTACTTCGTAAGAACTCAGGCAAATTGAATGGTTGGTTAGGCTATACCTATTCACGTTCCCTCATTAAATTTGCTAGCGATTTTTCCGAAGAACAAATTAATGGCGGAAAATTTTTCCCGTCCAATTTTGACAAACCTCATGATGTGAGTTTAGTAGCAAATTATAAGTTTACGACCCGTTATAGTGCCTCGTTGAACTTCTCGTACCAAACAGGGCGTCCGGTTACATATCCGATTGGGCAATATAATTTCAATAATTCCGACTATGTCTTTTATAGCAACCGGAATGAGTTTAGGATTCCTGATTACTACCGTCTGGATCTAGGTATTAACATCGAAGGCAACCACAAAATCAAAAAATTCGCACACAGTTTCTGGAATATTTCAGTGTATAATGTTTTGGGGAGGGCGAATCCTTATTCAGTATTTTTTGTTTCCGAAGATGGAGGAGTAAAGGCTTTTAAGAGCTCGATTTTTGCTATTCCGATTCCATCGATTACCTATAATTTTAAGTTTTAACGACATTCCTTTGCAAGAAGTGAAAGGGCAGAACCCACATATCATATTTACACTTACGGGAATTACCATGATTTTGGTAACAGGTAGTTGTATCGAACCATTTCAGGCCGAGACGCTTGGGTTGGAGAATGTGCTCGTTGTTGACGCAAGGCTGACGGATGAGGTGAAGAAACACCAGATTCTGCTTTCAAGGGCCCGACCTTTTGATAAAGACAATATCATACCCGAGCGGAATGCTGAGGTCTCTATTGTGGAAAATTCAGAAACTAGTTATGCCTTTGAAGAAATGAATCCGGGGCACTATGTTTCAACTATGACTTTTGGAGCTAAGACCAACCAAAGCTATCAATTAAAGATAACCACTTCAGACGGTTCGTATGCTTCGACAATGGAAACAATGCCTCAGAATGTTCCAATCGCCAACCTAGATATAAAACGAGGAACTAATGATTTAGGAGAAGATGGGGTGGTCGTGGTCTTGGATAACACCAGCTTAGGAAATCAACCGAGATATTTTAGGTATGATTATGAGGAAAGCTATAAAATAGTGGCCCCAAATTGGGATCCATTTGAGTTTGAAATCATCGATTCGGTGGCCTGCACCGACGGAGATGCTTTTGAGGTTAGAATCAAACCAAAGCACTCGCTAAAAGGACAGACCTGCTATGGTCAACAATCTTCCACCAAGATTATTTTAGCTAGCACTGCCAATTTAGATGGGAATACGGTATCTGATTTTAGGGTACATTTTGTAAATCGAGAGAACTATATTCTGACCCATCGCTATAGTATTCTGGTAAACCAATATACACAATCTGTAGACGCACATTCGTATTATCAAGGCTTACAAGCTTTCAGTACATCTGAAAGTGTTTTCTCCGAAATTCAACCCGGTTTTTTGCCTGGAAATATTTTTTCAGAAACAGATACAGCGGAAAAAGTTGTCGGTTATTTCGAGACTGCAGCGGTAAGTTCGAAAAGGGTGTTCTTTGATTACCAAGATATTTTTCCAGAAGAACCTTTACCGGAATATCCCATAAATTGTTCCTCCTTGGGAAATCCTCGGTTAATAGGTAGAAGTTATCATTGTACGATGGGCAATAGCGGTGTTTGTGATGGTAGTTGTAAGTCTCCTTTGATTGATCAAATACAGGCAAATCTTATTGTATTTGCTGCGGAGAAAGAGCCGACTGATATCTTAGCTCCCTTTCTAACTTTGCCTGTTGCTTGTGGTGATTGTACCGTCTTGGGAAGCAATTTGAAACCTGATTTTTGGATAGATTAAAATGAAACGATTTTTAATTTACATATCGATTTTTATGTGCGTTTCGGGGTGTATCGAACCTTTTGAGTTTGAAACTCGTGATGCAGAGGGCGTACTGGTTGTTCAAGCGACTATTACCGATGTCTTGAAAAAACAGGTAGTGGTACTCTCGCGAACGGCTGACTTGGCAAACGTGAATATTGACGCTCGTGACACTTTAGATGTCAGGAGGCCCTTTGTTCCCACCGTCAAAGAAAGGGTTAATCCCGAAAATGGGGCGATGGTCAAATTGTTGGATGATCAAGGAAACATGTTTGAATTTGTAAATAGTGGTGATGGTGTTTATGAGTCTGTTGCCGAATTTGCATTAGTACAAAATGTGGAATACCAGTTGCGAATTGAGACCCTCAACAACGAAATCTATGAATCGGAGTTTGAGGCCTTGGCTGGAAAATCGAATATCAATGATGTATATGCTGAACGTAATTTGAATGAGAATGGCGAAGAAGGAATCACGATTTTTGCAGATGGTTCTGACAGCGATGGCAATTCCGACTATTTTCGATATGAATATGAGGAAACATATAAGATAATAGCACCGAATTATACAGGTTTGGAATTAGAAATTATCCGCGAGGAACGTGTAGACATAAATGACTCAACAATTTTGTGGCCTGATGTGAAATTGGCCAGTATAACCGAAGAAAGACAAGTTTGTTATAATAGTGATAGTAGTGTGAACATCAATTTGGCCAATACAAATGCTCTGGCTTCATCAGTATTGGAAGGTCATGTAGTTCGATTTATAAATAGGGATAATGCCATTCTTTCACACCGTTACAGCATCTTGCTAAGGCAGTATGTAATCAACGGTGAGACATACAATTATTATCAAAACCTAAGTAATTTTGCGCAAAGTGAAAGTGTGTTCAGTGAAATTCAGCCTGGTTTTTTAGAAGGAAACCTCAAAAGAACGGACATTCAAGATGGTTCTGTTATCGGTTATTTTGAAGTAGCCAGTGTAGTTCAGCAACGTCTATTCTTTAATTATGAGGACTTTTTCCCTGATGAAGAATTACCTCCCTATTTTGGTAATACGAATTGTGAGCGTATGATAGTACCTACTTTGGGAAACCCAGAACGTGATGGTCCGCAACCCCCATGGTGTCCAGCTCCTTCTTTAATTCGCAGAATAAAATCTAGGGAGATAAGTTATATAGGGATTAATGTAGACCCCGGTGAATGTGAAGGCCCATATTTGATGACTGCGGGCATTTGCGGCGACTGTACTATTTTAGGAAGTAATGTAAAACCTGATTTTTGGATAGATTAAAATGAAACGATTTTTAATTTACATCTCGATTTTTATGTGCGTTTCGGGGTGTATCGAACCTTTTGAGTTTGAAACTCGTGATGCAGAGGGCGTACTGGTTGTTCAAGCGACTATTACCGATGTCTTGAAAAAACAGGTAGTGGTACTCTCGCGAACGGCTGACTTGGCAAACGTGAATATTGACGCTCGTGACACTTTAGATGTCAGGAGGCCCTTTGTTCCCACCGTCAAAGAAAGGGTTAATCCCGAAAATGGGGCGATGGTCAAATTGTTGGATGATCAAGGAAACATGTTTGAATTTGTAAATAGTGGTGATGGTGTTTATGAGTCTGTTGCCGAATTTGCATTAGTACAAAATGTGGAATACCAGTTGCGAATTGAGACCCTCAACAACGAAATCTATGAATCGGAGTTTGAGGCCTTGGCTGGAAAATCGAATATCAATGATGTATATGCTGAACGTAATTTGAATGAGAATGGCGAAGAAGGAATCACGATTTTTGCAGATGGTTCTGACAGCGATGGCAATTCCGACTATTTTCGATATGAATATGAGGAAACATATAAGATAATAGCACCGAATTATACAGGTTTGGAATTAGAAATTATCCGCGAGGAACGTGTAGACATAAATGACTCAACAATTTTGTGGCCTGATGTGAAATTGGCCAGTATAACCGAAGAAAGACAAGTTTGTTATAATAGTGATAGTAGTGTGAACATCAATTTGGCCAATACAAATGCTCTGGCTTCATCAGTATTGGAAGGTCATGTAGTTCGATTTATAAATAGGGATAATGCCATTCTTTCACACCGTTACAGCATCTTGCTAAGGCAGTATGTAATCAACGGTGAGACATACAATTATTATCAAAACCTAAGTAATTTTGCGCAAAGTGAAAGTGTGTTCAGTGAAATTCAGCCTGGTTTTTTAGAAGGAAACCTCAAAAGAACGGACATTCAAGATGGTTCTGTTATCGGTTATTTTGAAGTAGCCAGTGTAGTTCAGCAACGTCTATTCTTTAATTATGAGGACTTTTTCCCTGATGAAGAATTACCTCCCTATTTTGGTAATACGAATTGTGAGCGTATGATAGTACCTACTTTGGGAAACCCAGAACGTGATGGTCCGCAACCCCCATGGTGTCCAGCTCCTTCTTTAATTCGCAGAATAAAATCTA
>CAZTLZ010000026.1:0-26426 GCA_964614665.1 uncultured Maribacter sp. | reverse complement strand
GCTAGTAGGATATCATTGAAAAACATGCGTAAGTCACGATTCTTTCAAAAAGACGCTTATATCGCCGTGGATTTTTTAGAGAAAAAAGTAGAGGTTGTAAAGATGAAGGATGCCCCTGAACAGCCAGGTGATTTTGATATGGTTCTGCAAAATGCAGAGGGCCTGAAAAAGCAGATTTATTTCGAGAATCCTGAAATACAAGCCAACAATGCCATAAAGGAGGAATTGGAAACTTTTGCTGATGCTATTGAAAAGGACACCACACCCGTAGTTACTTTAAAACAAGGAACTGAAGCGTTAAGCGTAGCACTAAGGATTATTGATTCATTCAAGGGATAGTTAAAAATACTTCAATGCAAAATATAGCAGTTATCGGTGCCGGAACCATGGGGAATGGTATCGCCCATGTCTTTGCTCAAAGCGGCTTCAAGGTCAATCTAATTGATATATCACAAGCTTCTTTGGACAATGGGATTGCAACCATTACCAGAAATCTTGATCGTATGGTAGCAAAAGAAAAGATAACGGAAAGTATCAAATCCGAGACACTTGAGCGCATCAATACCTACACTACTGTGGCTCAAGGGGCAAAGGGAACTGAATTAGTGGTGGAAGCTGCCACTGAAAATCTCGACTTAAAGCTCGACATTTTCAAACAACTGGATGACGTATGCGATGTCGAGACCATATTGGCCACCAACACCTCATCTATCTCAATTACCCGAATTGCAGCCGCAACTAGAAGACCCGAAAAAGTCATTGGTATGCATTTCATGAACCCTGTACCAATTATGCAACTAATTGAGATAATACGGGGTTATAGTACTTCTGATGAAACCACCAAAACCATAATGGACGTTTCCAAGGAATTAGGTAAATCACCTACCGAGGTGAATGATTATCCCGGTTTTGTGGCAAATCGTATTCTGATGCCGATGATCAATGAGGCTATTGAAACATTATACAACAATGTGGCGGGTGTCGCCGAAATAGATACAGTGATGAAATTGGGCATGGCCCACCCAATGGGGCCTTTGCAGTTGGCTGATTTTATAGGGCTTGACGTGTGCCTTTCCATTCTCAATGTAATGTACAATGGCTTTAAGAACTCAAAGTATGCACCTTGCCCGCTCTTGGTCAATATGGTTATGGCAGGTAAATTAGGTGTGAAATCAGGAGAAGGTTTTTATGACTACTCTGAATCAAGAAAGGCCGAAAAAGTTGCGGCTCAATTTAGCTAGAAGAGATGGCCAGTATTAAACCCTTTAAAGCCATTAGGCCCGTAAAAGACAAAGTTGCCTTGGTCGCTTCACGTTCATACCAGGCATATTCAAAAAAAGAATTGAATGCGGAACTAACCTTCAATCCCTTTTCTTTTCTACACATCATAAATCCGGGCTACAAATTCCATAAAAGAGTATCTGGTGTTGAACGTTTTAAGCTAGTTCACAACAGATATATGGAATTTCTTGAGGATAATACCCTTATGAAGGACGCAAAGGATAGTTTTTACCTCTATCAAATTGAAAAGGAAAATTTCAATTGTTGTGGACTTTTCTGTTCCACGAGTGTTGCGGACTATAGAAATGATGTCATCAAAAAACACGAAGACACCTTACAGCAACGTGAAAAATTATTTGCCAACTACCTAAGTACAGTTCAATTCAACGCTGAACCCGTCTTAATGACCTATAAGGATAATAAGGCCATTTCATCCTTGATAGAAAACCAAAAAAAAAATGAGCCAGATTATCTTTTCACAACAAAAGATAAGATAAAACATCGCCTTTGGGTAATTTCAGATAGCCATATTATTTCCCAACTCTCTCAAGAATTTGGTAAGGTTTCATCCTTATATATTGCCGATGGACACCATCGAAGTGCTTCTTCCAACCTATTGGCGGAAATTTCTGAAAAGAACAATCCAAACCACTCTGGGCTTGAACCTTATAATCAATTTATGAGCTATTTGATTCCGGAATCGGAAATCCGTATCTACGAGTTTAATCGATTGGTAAAGGATCTAAATGGACTTTCAAAAGAACAGTTCTTAATTGCGCTAGATGAGTATTATCGTATTGAAAATCAAGGAGGAGTATTATATAAACCCACAAAAAAGCATCATTTTAGCATGTATTTGGACGGGGAATTCTATTCCTTATATTTAAGAAAAAAGGTGTACTCTTTTACCGATGCCCTTAGCGAACTGGACACTCAAATACTTTTCAAGACCATTTTGGCCCCTATTTTAGGCATCAAGGATCTACGCCGTGACAAAAGAATTCAATATGGTTATGGCAAGCATAACGTAATTCGCATGAAAGATGAAATTGACAAGGGCAATTTCGCGGTCGGTTTTAGCCTGGTTCCTATTACGATCGAGGAAATAAAATCTATTGCCGATGCCGGTCTGGTTATGCCTCCAAAAAGCACATATATCGAACCTAAGTTGAGAAGTGGAATTGCTATTTACGAATTATAAGTTCAGATAAATCATATTATAATGTCGATAAGTTCGAAATTAGAAAAATTGAAGAAATCCCTGCCGGATCGCATTACGCTGGTCGCGGTATCAAAGACAAAACCAAATTCCGATTTGTTGGAAGCCTACAACGCTGGTCAAAGAATCTTTGGTGAAAACAAAATTCAAGAGATGACCCAGAAATGGGAAATACTACCAAAAGATATTGAGTGGCATATGATAGGGCATGTGCAACGGAATAAGGTAAAATATATGGCCTCTCGTGTCTCTTTAATACACGGTGTAGACAGTTTTAGACTTTTGAAGGAAATCGACAAACAAGCAAAAAAGAATAATAGAATCATTTCTTGCCTGTTACAAATGCATATTGCAGAAGAGGAATCCAAATTCGGTCTTGATTTCAATGAACTCGTTGAGATACTCGGTTCCGAAGAGTTTCAACAATTAGAGCATATAAAAGTTGAAGGATTGATGGGGATGGCAACTTTCACCAAAAATGAAACGCAAATACGGAGAGAGTTCAGACAATTGAAAACCTATTTTGATACGCTTCAAAGAGAGATTCCCGAAGCCAAAATCCTATCTATGGGAATGAGCGGTGACTATGAAATAGCTATTGAAGAAGGTAGCACTATGGTACGCATTGGAAGTAGTATCTTTGGGGCAAGAAATTATAATTAAGCCGAAGATTACGAAAGGAGAATGATGTACGCAATTTTGGATATTGAGACGACCGGAGGAAAATACAATGAGGAAGGCATTACCGAAATAGCAATTCACAAGTTTGACGGTCATGAAGTAGTCGACAAGTTCATTTCTTTGGTGAACCCTGAAAAGGAAATACAACCCTTTGTTGTTAAGCTTACAGGAATCAACAACAAAATGCTTCGTACGGCGCCCAAATTTCATGAAGTAGCAAAACGTATTGTGGAAATAACGGAAGATACCGTTCTCATAGCTCACAACGCACAATTTGATTACCGTATTCTTCGCACCGAATTTCGTAGACTGGGTTACAATTTTGAGCGAAAAACCCTTTGTACTGTTGAATTGGCTCAAAAATTGTTGCCAGATGCCGAATCATACAGTTTGGGTAAATTAGTCAGGTCATTGGGTATCGCAGTCAGTGATCGCCACAGAGCCAATGGCGATGCTCTGGCAACTTTGAAATTATTTAAATTATTCCTTGTTAAAGATTCTGACAAGTCGATACTGAAAAGTGTAGTTAAAGCAGAAACCTTGGGTGAACTGTCACCAAGACAGTTGGATATTGTCGAAAGTGTACCCTCTGAAACAGGTGTCTATTATATGCACAATAAAGATGGGGATATTATATTCTTAGGTAAAAGCAGCAATATTAAAAAAAGGGTAAATCAACATTTTACCAAAAGTGGAGTCAGAGCCAGAAAGCTTCAAAAGGAGATTAAAAAAGTAAGTTTTGAAAGAACAGGGAGTGAGCTGGTCGCAGAGTTGAAAGAATACGAAGAACTAGAACGCAATAGCCCAAAATATAATCAAAGACGAAAATACCGGTTGTTTTCGCATACCCTATATCAAACAACTAATGAAACAGGTTATACAGTAATCAATATTGGCACGGCCAATACCATTTATGACAATGCCATAACCACATTCAATAGCATTCAAGGAGCTACTAATCTACTACAGGAGATGAGTATTGAATTTGAGTTTTGTGACAAGATCAATGGTCTTTCAAAACCTCTTAAGAATTGTAACAAATATGATGATGGCAAATGCCATGGGGCTTGCACTGCTATTGAAGAGTCAAGTGATTATAATCAACGGGTACAACAAGCTATTCAAAAATATTCCATTAATGGCAAAAACATGGTCATAATTGATAAAGGCCGTGAGATAGGTGAGCATAGTGCAATTCTTATCCAAGATGGGCAATTGAAAGGAATAGGTTACTATGAGCTCAATCATCAAATAAATAATATTCATATCTTACAATCAATAATTACCCCAATGGTCGGTGATATGAATACCAAACACATTATAGAATCGCATCTGAGAAAACGGAGGGTGCTAAAAATTCTTGATTTGCAATCCTAATCATTGAAAAACCGAGCAGTACATAAAGGTTGGAAAGGCAAGCTACATGAAATCATTTATGAGGCAGATACGCCATTAGGCAAATGGTTTGATATTGTACTTTTCGTACTTATCATAGTAAGCGTAATATTGGTGATGTTGGAAAGTGTCAAAGAGTTCGATACCAAATACCACCGGCTCCTACTCACTTTCGAATGGATTATAACCATTCTCTTTAGTATTGAGTACATCGCACGTATAATTTCTATCAAGAAACCCCAAAAATATATTTTCAGCTTTTACGGAATTATCGACTTCATATCGACCATCCCCCTATATATATCTTATTTTTTTGCAGGCTCTCAGGTACTGCTGGCTGTAAGGGCGTTACGTTTATTGCGTGTTTTCAGAATATTGAAATTAGTACAATTTTTAGGTGAGGCCTCCCAGTTAAAAAGGGCACTAAAGGCTAGTCGCGCAAAAATTACTGTTTTCATCTATACTGTGTTAATCCTATCTGTGATAATGGGTACCATTATGTACCTGATAGAAAGTGACGCATCTGGGTTTACCAGTATTCCTAGAAGTATTTATTGGGCAATTGTCACACTTACAACCGTGGGTTATGGTGATATCGCTCCGCAAACCGCGCTAGGGCAACTTATAGCCACCATAGTTATGATATTGGGTTATGGTATTATTGCCGTGCCAACAGGTATTATAACCTCTGAATTTGCCAAACAAAATATGACGGAAGATACAAAGGTTCACCTTAATACTCAGGCCTGCCCTAGCTGTTCTACTGAAGGTCATCGTGATGATGCCACTCATTGTTATAACTGTGGAAGCGAGCTATAGTGGAGAAAAAACTCATTTCAGTAGTCGGCCCTACCGCCATTGGCAAGACAAAACTTGCTATTGTATTAGCAAATCATTTCAATACCGAAATCATTTCAGCCGATTCACGTCAGTTTTACAAAGAGATGCGAATTGGTACCGCCGTACCCTCTGAAGAAGAACTACAACGTGCCGTCCACCATTTCATTCAACATAAAACTATTTTTGAAAAATATAGTGTGGGGGACTTTGAAAAGGACGCCATCGCCCTGTTAGAAAAGCTTTACACCAAAAGAGATACTGTTATTATGGTAGGCGGAAGTGGACTTTATGTAGATGCGGTTGTTAAAGGATTAGATGTATTTCCAGAAGTAGAGCCCGAAATACGACTACAATTGAACAAGATATATAAAGAAATGGGGATTCACTATTTGCAAGAAGAGCTGAAGAAATATGACTCCCCATATTATGAAATAGTAGATTTGGGTAATCCACATCGATTGATTAGAGCTCTTGAGGTTTGTATTGGTTCAGGCAAACCCTACTCTACTTTTCTGAAAAAGGAAAATATTCGAAGACCATTTCAGACCATAACCATAGGTATAACTGCTCCACGTGAATTGGTTTATGAGCGCATCAACAACAGAGTCGATATTATGATAGAACAAGGTCTTTTGAAGGAGGCAAAATCTGTTTATGAACACAGGAACTTAAACGCACTTCAAACAGTAGGTTATAAAGAGCTTTTCAATTATTTTGATGGCATCTGGTCATTAGATTTCGCCATCGAAGAAATCAAAAAAAATACAAGAAGGTTCGCCAAACGGCAATTAACGTGGTTTCGAAAAAACAAAGATACACTCTGGGTTTCTTATAATGAACAAGAATCTGAAATTATAATGCAACTAGAAAAACGAATGTCAAACAGCAACTAATGGATAGACCTCCCCTATTTATTGTAATGGGTGTTTCAGGTTGTGGCAAATCTACAATTGGGAAATTGCTTGCGGCTGAATTTGAATTTTCCTTTTTTGATGGCGACGACTATCATCCAAAAGAAAATGTTGATAAAATGTCTGACGGAATCCCACTAACTGATGAAGACCGTGAAGACTGGCTGAAAAAACTCAATACTTTGGCAAAGGAATATTGCCAAAAAGGTTTGGTCATTGCATGTTCAGCATTGAAACAATCGTATAGAGACTGCTTGTCAAAAGAACTTGAAAACCAAATGAAATTTGTATTTCTAAATGGGACCAAAATCGAGATTGCCCAAAGGCTTCAAGAACGAAAGGGTCATTTCATGCCACCAGGATTGTTAGATTCACAGTTCAGCGCACTTGAGGCGCCAACGGGCGCTATCACAATATCTATTCAGCATACACCGAAAAAAATAATCTTACAGATTCTTGAAAAATATCGAATAAAAAAGCCCTGACGTTCAATCAGAGCTTTCTATTTTACTACTAAAGGAAATTATTCGGTTTTCACTACCAATCTGAATCCTTCACCGTGAATATTAAGAATTTCCACCGTATCATCGACCTTCAGGTACTTGCGCAGTTTGGCTATATAAACGTCCATACTTCTTGAAGTGAAGTAGTTGTCATCTCTCCATATTTTCGTTAATGCCAATTCTCTTGGCATTAAATCATTCTCATGTAACGCCAATAGTCGCAATAATTCATTCTCTTTCGGAGAGAGTTTAATGGCCTCGGTATCCTTATATTTTAAAAAGCGTAGTTTTGAATTCAGATGGAATCCACCTATCTGAAATTCAAACTTCCTACTATCGGCAAGGGTGTTTGAAGCTTTTCTTTGCAGAATTGCCTTTAACTTCATCAGCAACACCTCAGAATCAAATGGTTTGTTGAGATAATCATCGGCACCGGCCTTATATCCCTTTAAAACATCTTCTTTCATGGTTTTAGCCGTTAGAAATACGATTGGTACATTCTCATTTTTTTCTCGTATCTCTTTCGCGAGCGTGAAACCATCTTTATAAGGCATCATGACATCCAAAATACAAATGTCATAATTATCTTTTTTGAATTTTTCAAAACCTTCCATTCCGTTCTTAGCAAGGGTTACATCAAATTCATTCATTGATAAATAGTCCTTTAACACAATACCAAAGTTAGGGTCATCCTCTACCAAAAGTATTTTCTTGTTTATCGTCTCCATAAGTTTTAAATTAAAGGCAATTTAATGTAAAAAGTGCTTCCTTTTCCTTTTTCACTTTCTGCATAAACTTCACCTTGGTGATCATCTACTATTTTTTTTACATAGGCAAGGCCTAAGCCGTGTCCTTTAACATTGTGTATATTACCCGTATGTTCACGGTAAAATTTCTCAAAAACTTTCTTCAAAACCGCCTTGCTCATTCCGGCGCCTTGGTCTTGTATTTTTATTATGATGTTATTCTTTGCCAATTCAGTAGAAACATCAATTTTTGGTACCTCGGGGGAATATTTCACCGCATTGTCCAATATATTTACGATGACATTGGTAAAATGCATTTCATTCGCCAAGACCTCCGATCTCTCGGCACTTAGATGTTTTTCAACATATCCACCCCGGTCTGCAACAATCAATTCAATATGGGCGATGGCATCTTGAACTATGTCATGCACATCGACTCTATCCTTACTGATATCCAACTGGTTTTTTTCCAGTTTTGATATGCGAAGTACGTTCTCTACCTGAGCGTGCATTCTTTTATTTTCATCCCTGATCATTTGTAAATAACGCTGTACCTTTTCATTGTCATTTATGACCTTAGGGTTTCTAATTGCCTCAACCGCCAAATTTATTGTAGCTATAGGTGTTTTAAATTCATGCGTCATATTGTTAATGAAATCTGATTTTATTTCAGATATTTGTTTCTGTCGAATCAATTGGTAAATGGCCCCAGTATACGACGCTACAATTACCAGCGTAAAAAGAATCGACAAAAGCCCTACCCCCAATATGGATTGAATCAAAAATCGTTTCTTCTTTGGAAACGAAATCAAAAGGGAAAAATCTGAATTTCCCTCACTATCCTTAAAAATTGGTGCTTCAAAAAGGCCAGCTTTAGCGTACTTGAATCTCTTCGACTTCACTTTTGTCGGCAATCCATTGCTGTAGATGCCATATTCATAGTCAATATCAATTCCACGATTGTCTAACTCCTGACCCAAACGAAGTTCAATTTCTTGTTTGGAAACCCGCTTATGAACGGGTATTTTTTGAGCAGCCTCACTAAAAACGTCTTCAAACTGAGCTTTTTCTATCGCTGACAACCCTCCTATTTTTTCTAATTTTTGAATAGGTGATAGTCGATAAGAACTTCCATCAAGACCAACATCTCCTTTCAAGATAGTAGTGGTTCGCTTGCTGGTGATGTTTTTAATCAGCGTACTATCAGTCGTATTACCATTGTCAAAGAACGTTGAGGCGATGTTGTACTTCTCTTCGAGAATACCATGTTCATATAATCGGATTTCATCCGAATTCTCATCCCTGTTGACGAAAAAAAAGTTGGTGAAGTTAGAGCCTTTGAATTCACCTATACTATCAATTCTACTCAAATAACGGTCGGAGTAATCTTTACGCTCCCTTGCTTCGATCTTATCAGTAACCTTGTTTAAAACCTGCGTTACCGCATTGGAAAACTGCTCTTCTTTATCCTCGACAGATTGTTTAAACCAAAAACCCTGAACGAAGATGATTCCAATAAGTGAGAGGCTCATAAAAATTACCAACAGAACAAATAACCTCTTATTCATCTAAGACTAAATTAAAGATAATAGCATTTGCATATTCTACGTTTAACCTAACCTTAACAAAAATGTTAAAAAAAGGCTGTACCCCTAGTTATTGTCAAGCAGAGCGTTATGTACCTCCTTAACTTTCAATCTCGTTTTTCTAATTTCGCTGTTCTCGAGCACATAGTGGGAATGGGGTATTTTTGCATCATCGCCAAGTTGGTTTTTCAATCGATCCATGACCTCCTTTTTTGATGAACCATCTCTGGCCATAACTCGTTTTACCCTCTTGCGCATAGGAGCTGTGACCAAAATAATATAGTCATAGAAGTCTTGTTTTGAATTTTCGAATATCAATGCTGTTTCCTGAATTACATAAGGAGCCTTTTGTTTTCTTGCCCATTTCAAAAAATCCTTCTCAACCGCGGGATGTACAATTTCGTTCATTTTTTTTAATAAAGACGAGTCATTAAATATTTGCTCAGAAATGTACTTCTTGTTTAACTTTTTACCTTTATAGGCCTTCTTGCCCAAGATTTTGATTATTGCTTTTTTTACCTTTTTCGAAGAAGTCATTATCTTTTTTGCTTCTTCATCAGAATTATAGACCGGCACCCCTAATTCCTCAAAAAAACCGCACACTGTGGTTTTACCACTCCCTATTCCGCCTGTTAAACCAACTAACATCATTTCTTTTTCAAAATATACTCTATCTTATTTTGAACCAATGTAGCATTAAAAATGTTCTTAGGCTTTTTTTGCAATACAGACGTTAACTTATCTGACCTTTCATTGCCACCCACTACCTCTAAGTAGTCAACTACTATAGTAAAATCAGCACTACTAAGATTCTTCAAATCACTCATTTTTGCTTTGCACAATACCTTGACTTTATCTGGAAACATTCGAATGGTCATGTTTTCTGGAAGATTCAAGACCTGAATAGGAACTTCAATGATTTTTTCAGAGAACCTTGATACCTTACCCTTAATAGTGACCTGTTCAGTAGAAAAACTTGAATTGTATAGTGAATCAGGTTTGATTATAAAGGTTGTTTTGGAAAAATCGGATGACAAGTCCTTTAATTCGATTTTAGGGGTGCTAAAAACTGTTATGCTGTCTATTTCATTCATTGGGCCGCTAATTTGTATTGTAGAAGGCTCTACTTCTACTATACCATCTAAAATGTAGTTTTGTTCAAAACTCATTTCAATTAAAGGTTCTACAGCCACCGTTTTTGTTATTACATCCTGAAAATCAATGAACAAGGTGTCATTCGGAATTTGTAATAAACGCATTGAGTTGGATAGTTGTTTCTCAATTTGTTGCCGATACATACTAGGAGTAATGAAATATTTCCCATTGGCCTTTTCAACTTTCGTCAAATCGATATCTACGGTCTTGTTGTTGAAGTTAAAGCGTAAAAACTGGAATCCCACAGCCTCAAGTTTCACATCGAGCGCTACTTTGGAAGTACTCACCAGCATTTTATCTTCTGGGACATCGATGAAGTTCAGTTCAAAAATCGTGTTGCCCATATATGACTCAGATAAATTACTTACGAACCAAGCCAAGAACGAGCAAAGTAAAAACCCAAAAAAGAGTTTTACTTTTCTTTTCTTTAGTCCGCTTTTAATTATTTCTATCAAACCCTAGAAATTATTTGAAATTCAATCAACATTAGAAAAATACTTCTGGAAAGAGTTCCTGGGGTTTCTTTCCGGTTAAGGCTAAAAGAATAGAGGACTTAAAAAACCCATATCCATAACCTGCAAACTGTATACCTACTGCTAGTAAAGATAACAAAGCAATAGCAATGCTCTTATTTTTGAACAATGAATCAAAGAAGATCAATACGAAATATAGGCCAAAAAGAAATATAGGCAGTGCGATACCTACTGCCCCTAAAACCAATGCTACTATGAAACCTAAGCAGAATAATGTAGGAAACCAATAGGTTGCTTTGGCTGTTTTAGGGTGCCATTGATTTAAAATAGGGCGTACAATTCCAAATTTACGCACTTGGACAAAAAATCGTTTCCAATCAATCCGGCGTTTATGATATACAAAGGCCTCTGGCACCAATTTGGTTAAAAATCCATTATTCAAAAGGCGGATACTCAAATCTGGATCTTCACCAGGGTGTATCTTTCCAAACCCATCAGTAACTTCAAAAGCCTTTTTTGAAATTCCCATATTAAAACTTCTAGGCTGAAATTTATCAACAGCTCTTTTATTGCCCCGTATGCCCCCTGTGGTCAAAAAGGAAGTCATTGCATAATTAATGGCCTTCTGTACCAGACTGAATGATTCATGAGCGGCGTCAGGGCCACCGAAACAATCAGTATAGTTCTCATCAAGCGAATTCTCCACTATTTTTAAATACGTTGGAGGTAAAACACAATCAGAATCAAGAATAATAAAATAATCACCCTTTGCCCTTTGCATTCCATAATTTCGGGAGTCGCCTGGGCCGGAATTCGGTTTCTGAAAATAGGATATAGAAAGTTGATTATGAAACTCAGCGATTACCTTTTCGGACGAGTTAGTTGAACCATCTTCTATAACAACCACCTCAAAAGATTTTGAATATGTTTGGTTTGTCATACTCTGTAACAGCTCCCTGATTTCATCGGGTCTGTTATATACTGGTATGATAAAGGAAAAATATAGGTCCATTACGTTAAAAATACACCTAAAAAGTAAAACCGAAGGGCATTACTACACTATTCTGAAAAACGCTCGATAACTTCTTGACTTACTCCTGTGTTAGAGAAACCACCGTCATGAAAGAGGTTCTGCATTGTTACTTTCTTAGTCAAATCAGAAAAGAGTGATACGGTATAGTCCGCGCAATCTTGGGCAGTTGCGTTTCCTAAGGGAGACATTTTATCGGCATAGCTGATAAAACCGTCAAAGCCTTTCACTCCCGATCCCGCCGTAGTTGCTGTCGGTGACTGTGATATTGTATTTACACGAACCTTATTTTCTTTTCCGAAGAAATAGCCGAAGCTCCGTGCGACAGATTCTAAATAGGCTTTGTTATCGGCCATATCGTTGTAGTCGGGAAATGTACGTTGCGCTGCCATATAGGTTAAGGCAACAATACTTCCCCATTCATTCATAGCCTCAGCCTTATACAAGGTTTGCATCACCCTATGAAAAGATAATGCAGATATATCCCATCCTTTATGCGTAAAATCATAGTTCTCATCCATATAAGAACGTCCTTTTCGAACATTAATCGACATTCCTATTGAATGAAGTACAAAGTCTAATTTGCCACCAAGAATCTCCATTGACTTGGTCACCAGGTTCTCCAAATCCTCTTGATTTGTAGCATCGGCAGGAATGATTTCAGAACCGGTCTTTTCTGCCAACATTTTGATTTGACCCATTCGCATGGCAACGGGAGCATTCGTCAAAACAAAGGTGCCACCTTCCGCATGTACCCGTTCAGCAGTTTTCCAAGCTATGGAATTCTCGTCCAAAGCCCCAAAAATGATTCCTTTTTTTCCCTTTAGTAAGTTATATGACATGTTCGTAGGTGCATTAATTCTGTTAAAGCGTCAAAGATATTAAAATAGTTCACAGTAGATACCAGCAGTAAGCAGAAAAAGATTTGGATAAAAAATAGATCAGTTAAGCAATTGCCTTGCATGTGCCAGAGCAGAATCCGAAAGGTCCTTTCCCCCAAGCATTTCAGCCAATTCTACAACCCTCTCATCATCACTCAGGTGTTTCATTCGGGTATGTGTAATAGTATCCTTATCCACTTTGAAAACTTTGAAATGATGATTTCCTTTTGAGGCAACCTGTGGTAAGTGGGTTATAGAAAATACTTGCATGGTCTCACTCATTGCCTGCATGATATCACCCATTTTATTTGATATTTCCCCAGAAACCCCAGTATCGATTTCATCGAACATCATCGTGGGGAGATGCTCATATTTTGCCAAAATAGACTTGATGGTCAACATAATTCGACTTAATTCACCACCTGAAGCAACCTTTTTCAACTCACCAAAATCCGTTCCTCTATTTGTCGAAATCAGAAAAGTCAAATCATCTTTACCATTTCCCTTAAAATCGCTTGCAAGATCAATCTTGATGTTGAAAGTTGCATTAGGCATTCCTAAAGTGACAAGGCTGTTTTCTAACTGCTTCTTTAATTGCGGTATCACTTTCACTCTTCGTTCAGTCAATATCAAAGCCGTTTTATTCAGATTTTCTTTCTGAATACCCAGTTGAACTCTGGTCTTTTCAATCGAGGCCTCCAAATTCTCAGTAACACCAACCTTTTCCGAGAGTTCGTCACGAATGGTTATCAGCTCAGAAATAGTACTCGCCCCATGCTTCTTTTGTAAGTCAAACAGGGTTTGTAGTTTTCCACCAACCTCCTCAAGCAATTGCGGATTCGTTTCCGCACCCTCTTGTAACGATTGTATTTCAGAGGCTATGTCATCCATCTCTATAAAAACAGATAGAATTCTTTCTTTCAAACTATGATAGGTAGTTCCAAAGTCGGATAACCTATTTGCGACCTGTTTCAATTCAGAAAGTGAACTGAGAATACCAACTTGTTCCGCATTTAGCAATTGATCTCCTTTGGAAAGCTGCTCGATAATGCTCTCCATATTGTTCAACTGTTCGTATTGATTTTCCAATTCTTCTTGCAGACCAACCTTCAACGGTGCCTCCTCCAATTCTTTTAACAAAAAACTGTTATAGTCATGCTCCTTATTTGCATTCAATTGAAAATCAACCAACCTACTAAGCTCATTTGAAGTGTTCTTATAAGTTTCCAAATCTTTGGAATATTCAACCAACAAGTTCTCATTATCCGCAAGGGCATCAATGACTTTCATCTGAAAGTCATTATTCCCAAGCTGTAGTGTCTGGTGTTGTGAATGTACATCGATAAGACGATTTCCCAATTGAGATAAAACATCTAAAGTAATGGGAGTGTCATTGATAAAGGCCCTTGATTTTCCACTGGGCAAAATTTCACGACGTATTATGGTGAGGTTCTCATAGTCTAAATCGTTCTTCTCAAAAAAGGGTGCCAAACCGTATTTCTCGACCTGAAATTCCGCCTCGACAATACATTTCAGGTCTTTATCCTGCAATGAACCTAAATCAGCTCGCTTGCCTAAAACCAATGACAAGGCACCTAATAAAATAGATTTACCTGCGCCTGTTTCCCCCGTTATACAAGTGAAACCGGATGCAAATGAAACATCGAGGACATCGATGAGTGCATAATTTTTTATGGAAAGATGTGACAGCAATACTTCGTGTTAAAGATTGCTGTAAAGATAAATTATATTCTTATGGATTCAATACTTAATATCATTCCAAGTACTGGAATAATATGGGGCAACTCTATTCAACGTCTCCTTCAACTTAACAATGTCCACTTTTGGCCCATCAGAAAAGATGTTCTGTATCTCATCAGATTTTGCGTCGAAAAAAGTCTGTGTCAAAAAGGCATTAGGCCTGCGTTTTTGCATAGTTTCAAACAACTTCATCGTCCCAGCGATTACCTGCTTACCCGTACTGTTGTTATCTCCCAAAATATCCAAGCCCTTGCGGTGATAATTATACATAGCTACGCGATACTCACGATAGGTATTTGACATTAAATCATCGATAAGTACAAATCGACTTCGGTTTTGAGTAGCATCCCAACCTTTATAATTGGTTCCTTGGGCCTGCGTTGTAATCTGCTGGGCCATTCTGTAATGTTCAGTACCACCTTCTAAAGAAAAAGTATCCGCATCCATACCAAGAATGATATTGATGTAATAGGCAATCACCCCAACCAAATTAGAATCGTATACATTCTCATTAAAAATCAGTGGCTGAAACTCAATATATTCAAACGTAAGATCATTATCCTTATAATTGAAAACCGAGGTTTCATAAGAGGTATTATATACAGGCCGTGAAGACTGAATTTGAATATTACCCTCAAATCTATTCGACTCGTATTTTGTAATAGTAATGAACATCTGAGCATTTACACGTTCACTTTCTTTATAATTCCGATTACTCCATTTGCTTTTATTTACAAAATCGTTTAACGATCGCTCTAGTGTCTTGAAAATAGGCAAATCTCCTTGAGATAATTGATCAGAATTGACTGTGATTATGCAATTCAATTCTTGAGCGTTAAGTATTAAAGCACTTGTAAAAAAAATGAGTGTTAAAAGAAGACTACGCATCGATTCTATTAATGATTTCGGATAGAATATCGGCAGCTACAGCTGCCTTGGTTTTTAATTCAAACGTTTTTATCGAAGAATTCTTATCTATGAAGGTGATTTTGTTGGTTGCCTTACCAAAACCCGCTCCTTCATCATTCAAAGAGTTTAATACGATGGCATCTAAATTCTTTTTTTTGAGCTTTCCTTTGGCATTTTCAATCTCATTTTCGGTCTCCAATGCAAAACCCACCAAAAATTGGCTTTTCTTCTTTTTCCCAAGGGACAACAAAATGTCCTTATTCTTAATCAACTCTAGGGATAAATCATCGGAGCTTTTTTTGATTTTCTGGTCTGCCACAGTTTTAGGCCTGTAATCGGCTACTGCTGCCGCCGCAATCGCAATATCCACCGTATCATAATATGAATGTGCGGCTTCGTACATCTCATCGGCAGAAACCACTTTGATTATTTTTACCATTTCGTGGTCAATGTTCAACGATGAAGGTCCGGAAATCAAGAACACTTCAGCACCTAAATTTGCCGCCGATTTAGCCAACTCAAAGCCCATCATTCCAGAAGAATGGTTGCCTATGAACCGAACAGGGTCAATCGCTTCGTAGGTTGGTCCTGCCGTAATCATTACTTTTTTTCCACTTAGAGGAAGTCCCTCGGACAAATAGCTCGTGATAAAATTCACAATGTCCTCTGGTTCGGCCATTCTTCCTTCACCATGCAAACCGCTCGCCAACTCACCTGAAGTAGCTGGAATCATCTGGTTGCCAAAGGAATTCAATTTTTCGAAAGATGTTTTGGTAGACGGATGTTTGTACATATCCAAGTCCATTGCAGGAGCGAAAAATATCGGGCATTTAGCAGAAAGATATATTGCCAACAGTAGGTTATCACAAGTACCATTGGCCATTTTAGACAAGGTATTTGCCGTGGCTGGTGCAATGAGCATCAAATCGGCCCAAAGACCTAATTCTACATGATTATTCCAGTCGGTAGTGTTGTCTTCCTCTTTGACAAAGGAAGAATGAACAGGGTTTTTGGAAAGGGTCGCTAATGTCAGTGGGGTAACAAAAGAGCTGGCACTATCCGTTAAAATGACCTTAACGTTCGCGCCAGCTTTTATCAATAATCGTACGAGAAAGGTTGTTTTGTAAGCAGCAATTCCTCCGGTAATACCTAAAAGAACATTTTTACCGCTTAACATCGCTTATGCGTCTTTCTCAGTATTACGGTAGTAAATCTTATCGGTCAACCACTCTTCCACTGCTAAGGCATGTGGTTTTGGTAATTTCTCATAGAACTTAGAAACCTCGATCTGCTCTTTGTTTTCGAAAACTTCTTCTAAGCTATCACTATAGGTGGCAAATTCTTCCAATTTTTCCAGTAGTTCTTTCTTGATTTCAGAATTAATCTGAATTGCTCTTTTTGAGGCAATGGAAATTGCTTCGTAAATGTTGTCAGTAGGCTCATCGAACTCATTTCTGTTGATGGTCTTGGTTGACACGGGAGCTTTAGAATTTTTAAGATCGTTCATATTCATAATGACTATATTTATTTCGTTTCCTGAGCGGCTATCTCAGTATAATTTTTTAATTCTTTTTCTATTTTTTTAAGAAGATCGTCAGCCTTCTTGTCAAATTCTGATTCTGGGTATTGTTTTTTAAAAACATCATAGGCTTCCTTTGCTGCATCCAAACGTTCTTTTTTCAAAATTTCATAGCTATTCATTGCCATATTCGTTGTGGCCTGAGCTTTAATTAGAAATGCCTCTTCGCGATAAATCGAACCTGGAAAATCAGATACGAAGTTGTCTACCGCCGCTACCGCCGACTTCAACAAATCGTAATTGAACTCACCTAGTTTATTGAATTGTTTTGCTATTTCAAAGGCTTTACGTTCTTTTTTTGTTGTCAACTCTTTAGCCATGGCATTCGCCTCATCAAAATATTCTGATTCAGAGTACATATTGATAAAACTTTGTAATTTAACCAAGGCCTTGTCGGTATCCGTCTGATCTAATGAATGCTTGGGAGAAAGTTTATAATAACTTTTAGCCCCTAGAAAAGCTGCTTCAGGGACTTTATCACTTTTTGGATACGATTTGATAAAACGTTCAAATTGATAACCAGCCATATTATAGTCCTTTCTCTGAAAATAAGAATCCGACAAAAAGAACATTACACGTTCACCTTGAGGCTTACCAACATACTTTGGCGCAATCTGTTCAAAGAGCCTGTTTGCACGTTTAAAGTCTTCAGCTTTGTAATATTTCTGGGCCAAATCATACTTGGCCTTAACATCTGTATTCTTTAGCACCTTTTGATATTCGCTGCAAGAAGTTATCGAAACAAAGATTAAAAGTACTATTGGCAGAAGTTGTCGCATTCTAAAAAACATTTTGCAAAATTACGGATAAACGATGGATATAAAAAATAGTTGTGAAACCCCATCAAAAGTAGGCCCATGCAAACATATGGGCAACCTATTTGGCTAAGATTTAACGAAATATGAAAATATATTAGGCCGTAACCTCTAAAAAGGGCTTTACAAAAGCCGCTATTCTCTTCTTGAGATTTTCTGTGGCCTCAACTAGGGGCAAGCGGACTATTGCATTGGAAAGTTCAAGTGTTTCGAAAATAGACTTGATTCCTGCGGGATTTCCTTCCTCAAAAATCAAGTTCATCCCCGCTTCTAGACGATTGTGAAGTTCTTGCGCTGTTACATGATCACCTTCCAAGCCTGCTTTGATCATTTGTGAAAACTCAATGGGCAGTCCTTGCCCTAGAACCGAAATAACTCCAGAACCTCCTGAAATTACAGTTTTCAAAGCTGTTACATCATCCCCGGAAATAACATGAAATCCACTTGGCTTATTGGCGATAAGCTCTTTGACCTGATCCATATCCCCACATGCTTCTTTTACCCCTATTATGTTGTCAAAGTCGTTTGCCAAACGTATTACCGTCTCCGGCAGCATGTTGCTTCCAGTTCTACCGGGAACATTATATAAAATAATAGGTTTTTTGGCCACTGCTGAAATGGCCTTGAAATGTTGATAAATTCCTTCCTGTGTGGGTTTATTGTAATAAGGCGACACAGACAAAATAGCATCAAAATGATCAGATTGAAAGGACTTCACCTCATGGGCGACTCGATAAGTGCTATTTCCACCAATTCCTAAAACTAAAGGTAATCTTCCTCCATTGGCCTCAATAACGGTTTCCATCACCAGTTGCTTTTCAGCCTTGTTCAACGTAACAGATTCACCTGTAGTGCCAAGAACAACAAGATAATCTACCCCACCATCAATACAATAGTCGACTATTCGGGATAGTGCTTCCGTATCGATAGAAAAATCAGTCTTAAACGGAGTTACCAAAGCAACACCTGTTCCCATCAATTTTTTCATTACTTTATTTCGTTCAGAACCCTCAAATATTTTTTGAGTTCTTGTTTAAATGTTTTAAAATCATTCATCGGTGATGCTATAATCAAATCATTGTATTGTTCATCAACCTCAATGAATCCTACTCGAACACGTGCTCTCGTTTTTACGCTCATCAATTGCAGCAACAAATTTTCCTCTGTATAATAATTGACGAGCAAATCGTATTCCCTACTTAAAAATTCGAGCACATAACTGTTTTCAATAGTACCATTCCATCCCAAATCCTTATCTGAAAAAACGGGTGTGGAATATGGCGAATTCTTATCGTAATAACTTTTATAGGCAATTATTTTAACTGCGTTGGGGCGTAACGAAAATTCATCTACAAATTCATGAAACAAGTTTGCATTTTCAAACTTATCCAAATCCACCAAACATGCAACAGACTTGATTCCTTTGGCTCGCTTTACTTCGGGAAAAGGTTTTTTAAGTTCTTCCCTTAAAAATTTAACTCCTGATTTGTATTTAAATTTATCTTTTATTCCCTTAAACATGTATTTTTACATTTACACAAATGTAAAGAATATCCGTTCATATTATGGGTGCAAGATAGAAAGGAATATGAGTTTAAAAATACAACATTTTGTTATAATCATAACAATTTTAATATCCTCTGCGTGTAAACAAGGGCCCGTTGGTGTGGCAAAAATTGAGGCTACTCAAATGGCCATAGATAGTACTTTGGGGCAGATTGATTCTATCGAAACTTATGTAAAACCTTATCGCAATAGAATCAATGAAGTGTTGGACAGTACATTGGCGTATGCCCCAAAAATGATTACGAAAGATGATGGTGAATACAATACATCGGCCGGAAACCTCTTGGCGGACATCATCTTGTCCGAGGCAAACCCCATTTTTAAATCACGAACGGGTAAGGAAATTGATTTTGTTTTATTGAATCATGGAGGGATACGATCCATCATATCCAAAGGAAAAGTAACAGCACGAACTGCCTATGAAGTAATGCCCTTCGAGAATTCAATCGCGGTGGTCGAACTTGAAGGCGTTGCTGTGATTGAGATCGTCGAGTTCCTTATGAAATCCGGGAGGGCGCATCCCATATCGGGAATGCAGATTATTCTTGATTCCTCAGGTGAATTGAAATCACTGAAAATTCAAGGTAAACCCGTCGATAAAAATCGAAGATATTATGTAGCCACGTCGGATTACCTAGCTACCGGAGGTGATAATATGGTTTTCTTTAAGAATGCCCTTAGTATTTCAAATATGAACTATCTCGTACGAAACGCCATGATCGACTACTTCAAAAAAGTGGATACCCTATCAGCTATGATTGACGACCGTTTTGTGAGAATCAAGTAATTATTTATCGAAAATGAAAAGAAGAGAATTCATTAAAAACGCCACTGCAGCTACTACCCTAACAGGACTTGGTGGGCTCTCGCTCAGTTCATGTTCCGGATTGAACAAAAAACACATAACCATTTTACATACCAATGATGTCCATAGTCATATCGACACCTTTCCTGAAAGTCACTCTCGATATCCTAATCTGGGAGGATTGTCAAGACGAGCGGCACTGGTCGACGCAATTCGCAAAGAAAATCCCAACACCTTACTTTTTGATGCGGGCGACTATTTTCAAGGCACACCATATTTCAACTTTTACGGCGGCGAATTAGAGTTCAAATTAATGAGTATGCTCAAATATGACGCAGCAACGATAGGCAATCATGATTTTGACAATGGAGTAGATGGTCTTTATGCACAACTGCCCCATGCAAAATTTGATTTGTTAAGTGCTAATTATGATTTCAAAAACACGCTGATGGATGGTCATG
Organism: uncultured Maribacter sp.; assembly: GCA_964614665.1. Lineage (GTDB taxonomy): Bacteria > Bacteroidota > Bacteroidia > Flavobacteriales > Flavobacteriaceae > Maribacter_C. The sequence goes on along the minus strand of CAZTLZ010000026.1, from coordinate 5,829 downwards.
TAAAAAAGCATAAAATCTTTATGGTGGATGGTCTCAAAATAGGAGTTTACGGCATTGGAATCGAATTGAAAGGTTTGGTAAACAAGGACCTATATAAGGAAACAAGGTATATGTACCCCTATGCCTTGGCACAAGATGCGGAAAAAAAGCTTAAAATTTATGAAAAATGCGACTTGGTTATCTGTCTTTCCCATTTGGGTTATGATTATGAATCCGCAACTAAACCCAGTGATTTGACCTTGGCGAAAAAGACGGAATATACTGATTTAATCATAGGAGGCCATACCCATACTTTTCTAGATCGACCAACTATTGTTAAAAACAAGAACGAAAAAGATATTCTTGTCAATCAGGTCGGTTGCTACGGAATTAACTTGGGCCGTATTGATTTTTATTTCGATGACCTTCGTAATTTACATTCTAACGGTGTATCGATTAAAGTTTAAAACACTTTTCAATTATGCAATTAGTCCGAACTGATTCTAATAACAATGACTTTAAACATCTAGTAGCTAAACTTGATTCAGATTTAAGTGAGCGTGATGGTGAAGACCATGCTTTTTATAATCAATTCAACAGTATTGATGCCATAAAATACGCAGTTGTGGCCTATATGAATGAAATACCTATGGGATGTGGAGCGATAAAAGAACATGATGAGCATTCCATGGAGGTCAAGCGTATGTATGTGCCCCCGGAAGCTAGAGGCAAGGGAATTGCCACAACAATATTGCGTGAACTAGAAGAATGGGCCTCAGAGTTGAACTATAGTAGCTGTGTTCTCGAAACCGGAAAAAGACAACCAGAGGCTATAGCTTTGTACCAGAAAAATGGTTATGAGATAACACCCAACTACGGACAGTATGATGGGGTGGAAAACAGTGTTTGCTTCAAAAAAAACGTATCTTTCAAAAAATAAATCCGAGAACATGCAAAATATTAACCGTTTAATTTGTCTTTTCCTTCTGTTTGGGGTTACAAACTCCTTTTCGCAGGCACGTGAGTATTATCAGCTTAAAATTTATTCCTTCAATACGGAGGCTCAACAGCAAAAAACCGACGAATACCTAGAAAATGCTTATTTACCGGCTTTGAAGCGACTTGACATACAAAACGTGGGTGTTTTCAAACCAAGACCTACGGATTCAGTAACTCCCAAAATGACATACGTTTTAATTCCATTTAATTCGTTGGTGCAATTCAGTCTTTTAGAAGATACCTTGATGAAAGATAAGGCGCACCTTGAGTCGGGGGCTGCTTATCTTGATGCCGCACATGATGACCCACAATATCAAAGAATAGAATCAGTACTCATGAAGGCCTTTGTTGATATGCCAAAAATGAATCCTTCAAAATTAGATGGTCCACGCGATGAACGTGTCTATGAGCTCCGTAGCTATGAAGCCGCTACAGAATCGCTTTACAGAAAAAAAGTAGATATGTTCAATGCGGGTGGCGAAGTAAAACTGTTCAGTGAACTAGGCTTTAATGCTGTTTTTTACGCGGAGGTCATTTCCGGTAGTCAAATGCCAAACCTAATGTATATGACTACGCATGCGAACAAAGAAACTAGAGATGCCAACTGGAAAAATTTTGTGGATTCACCTGTTTGGGGCAAACTCAAGGTCATACCTAAATATCAGCATACGGTTTCTCGTAATGATACTAGACTTTTATATCCTACCGATTATTCTGATTATTGATTCAAAATGAATTCCACCAGTTCTTGATGTTCTTCTTCTAGAGTTATTTTAGGAAAAGACTTTTCTGCTTGTCGATACCAGTAGCCTGCATTCCACTCATCACCCTCTTTACGATGAAGGTAAGCGTGAACCCATTTTGCTGTATTACCGCTCATTCCATCTACAATTTTGTGCGCTGTATACCAATCTCCCTTAGCATCGTACCATAGTGATTTTAAAACTTCGGGCCAGTTTTTACCCGACACATCATCTTCCAAGGTTTGCAGAAATTCTTCGTAATCTTTAGGCATATCCCTTTAAATTAAATTCATCGTAACCAAATATCCGGATCCAAATAAAACATACGTTTCCATCCCTGAACAGATTCGTCGTCATATAAACCTGGATAAGGAAATGGGGTGGTAATCGCATAGTGTAAATGTGGTGGGGTATTTTTTGCATTTCCAGTATTTCCAACAGTGCCAATTACAGTGCCTCGTTTTAATGGTTTGAATGGGAAGGTTTTTATTTCATCCATATGCGCATAGTAGTGAAATCGCCATTTAGGCCCTAATACCATCACAGACTTCCCTCCTTTTCCCCCTTCATAGGTATAAACAACTATTCCATAAGTTGATGCGATAATGTCCGTTCCGCTATCCGCAAATATATCAATGCCCTTATGTGTAATCGAACTCCCCCAAGGATAGGCCCAAAACGAAGCATCATCCCAACTTTTTGTGGTAGCATCTTTTACAGGAATAAGCATGTTCTGCGGAAGTAAATAACCAATACCTATAATAACCAAGGGCACCCAAAACCATTTTCTCATACTTCGATTCCGCACTAAAAAAGCAATTGACATCAACAGGGCGTACCAAAATCGTCTTGTGGTATTTGTTATCATAACTGTCGAATATAAAAAAAGCATCCGATAAACACAGATGCTTTTACTTGAAAAATTCACTGTTGTCTTTTAGATCATTTTAAAAGAATACAGTTGATATGCAACATATCTTAATTAATTCCCGAAACTTACGGCAGTTACTGCTACAACTCCTTCGCCACGGGGTTCCGAAGGCGATTTATGAACAAAATACAATGCCTCTGCCTTGATGTCGCTTGATGCATTTAAAGCAATTGGAAAGACACCTGAAAGAAAACCTCCTTGCCCTGCGGTTACTTGAGGAATCATTTTAGCAGCACCAATAACTTCACCATCAGGTGCATTCAATCGCACTTCAAATTCCAATGAAAAATTAGGCTTCTCTTGAAAACCAACAATCAAAGTTGCCATTTTCACACCTTTTAAATCAATATCTTCCAACGCGAACCAACCTTCTTCAGCCGGGGTAATCAATAAGTTTCTACCACCAAAAGATACCGGAGAAAACTTTTCGGCCTTAGTAGTCGTTGAAAATGAAACCGTGCTGCCTTGCAGGGCTACTGATTTTACACCAGTCAACGGACGAATTCCATTTACACCCTTGTCAGTATAACTAGCTGTCAAAATCATGGCATTGTCACTCGGAGATGGTTCAGGAACAATCTTACCTTGTAGAGGAAGTGATTTTTGTTTAACACCTGCTTCGGCAAGTGATCGTATATATAAGGCAATTTGACGAGTTTCATCATCGGTAATATTGGGATGCGCTGCCATTGCAACTTCGCCCCAAACCCCAGAACCGCCAGAAACAATTTTCTTTTGTAAATACCCTGTTGCACGGCGATCATCTTTATATTTTTCGGCAATATCCTTATAGCTAGGTCCGATAGATTTCTCGGCTTCTTTATGACAAGCCTTGCAATCCATTCCAAGGGTCAATGCCTTACCTGTCACTACGGCAGAAACTTCTTGATGACCCATAGATTGGTTTACTTGGTCCATTCCTTCCATATAATCCACTGATACAAAAACATTGTTCAGATCAATATCATCATTACCATCGGGGTCGGTAACCGTTACCTCATAATTGATTGGTGTACCTGCAACGAAAAAGGTTGAATTACCCCCCGTAAGGTCAATTGCGATTTCTGGACGGGAATTTCCTGCAACAATACTTTTCGACTCACTTCTTGTACTTGCTCCCTCCGCATCTTTTACCTCAACTGATAATTTATATTCCCCTGCATCAGCATAGGTATATGCTATTTCAGGTTCGGTTGTTTCCTTGGTCTCCCCGTTACCAAAATCCCAAACATAGCTGATGGCATCATTTTCAAGATCTTCAGCCTGAACATTTGCCTTTACCGTAAAAGGTATTTTTCCTGTATCCGTATCAACGACGAGATGATCAATAACCGGAGGCCTATTTCCTCCATTGAATTCAACATAACCTAAGCCTGAGTCATCATTTTTAGAGAACCATCCGCTACCATACTCTAAAAGATACAGTCTTCCATCGGGACCGAGCTCCATATCAATTAAATTGCTCACATTGATGTCGGAAGCAAAAGGTTCCATTTTATTGAAAGTACCATCTTCAAAAAGGGTAACAGCCATCATCCAGCCACGCATCCATTCATAAATGATGGTCTTCCCATCATAATAAGAAGGTAATCCTCCACCATTAGGGTACATATCCGAATAATATGTAGGTCCAGCCATTGCATTTCGACCCCCTGTGCCTACCTGCGGAAATTCAGATGTTTCAGCATACGGATAATAAATATATGCCGGTGTTGTAGGAGGCAATTCGGTCAACCCTGTATTGTTCTTTGAATCATTGATTGGTTTTTCGGGGTCAAATGCTTCCCCAAATTCACCGGTTTCATAATTGTACTTTCGATATGAGTAATTGTTACCAATAAATAATGGCCAACCAAAATTTCCGGCCTTTAGCGCAAGATTCATTTCATCATAACCCCTTGGTCCTCGGGTTGTCAATGAATCATTGTTCGCATCAGGACCAACTTCACCCCAAAAAAGATGACCTTTTTTAGGGTCAACCGATATTCTATATGGATTACGATGCCCCATGGTATAAATTTCAGGACGTGTTTTGTCGGTACCGACGGCGAACAGATTTCCTTCAGGAATATCGTAACTTCCATCTTCTTTGACTCTAATTCGGAGTATTTTCCCCCTTAAATCATTGGTATTCCCTGAAGATCGACGGGCATCATACTGCTCATGCCCTGGATTATCATTTAAAGGTGCAAAACCGTTGTTCACATATTTTTGCTCTTTTTCGTTAAAGGGAGTTGAATTATCGCCTGTAGACAAATACAAAAGTCCATCGCCACCAAAAGCTATAGAACCTCCTGTATGACAGCAGATTTCGCGATCCGAGCCTACATCTAAAATCACTTGTTCTGTCGCCATATCAAAGACGTCATCTTTAAACTTAAATCGCGATAAGCGATTGACCTGTTCATCTCCTGTTGGGGAATAGTAAACATAAACCCAATTGTTAGTAGCAAAATCAGGATCTTTCTGAATACCCATTAACCCTTCCTCCGCATTCACGCCGGGCGTTTTCAAAGTCTTATAATACACATCCAATAATGCAACTTGGGTCAAACTGTCCGTATCTGGTTTGTAAAGTAAAACCTCCCCACGTCGCTGCGCTATCAAGATATCGTTATCTGGTAGAATGGTCATCTCTGTTGGTTCAAAAAACTCTCCACCCACCAATGGTACTTTTGAAAAACGATTTACATCCGGAGGAATCTGAGAAGTAGCTTTGCTGTAATCCAAATTTAGATTTTCACCGATCGCATATTGAATTCCGCCAAGTAAATGTTGTAAGAAAAGGTCTTCAGAATAGCTTTCATCTGTATGACCTCCACCCGTATAAAATGCTCGACCACCATCATAATCATGGTACCAAGCGATGGGGTGAAAATCGCCATTCTTTCCACCTTCATAGGTAGACTCATCTAGAGTCATCAATACGTTTACATCAGGGTTTATTTTTTTGTAGTTGTACAGTTCATCTTTGCGACGCCAAACGGAATCAGTAAACATATTCGTAGAAATATGGCTATTGTCTTTCACTATAAAATCCGCTTCAGGAGTACCAGAAGGGTGACTTAAAAATTGAGCACCCACCAATTTATTGTACCAGCCCCAGTCATACTCAGTATCAGTCGCTGCGTGAATACCTACATAGCCTCCGCCAGCTTGAATATAACGCTCGAAGGC
>CAZTLZ010000025.1:0-26758 GCA_964614665.1 uncultured Maribacter sp. | reverse complement strand
ATTTAGCACTTAAATCTTTTTTACTCGAAGCTCCATCAATTTCTTGTAGTGCTCGTGCTAACATACGTTCGGAGGGGTCGCCCAGTTCACCAAGATTGGCAAAGTCCTCATCAAATTGAATTGTTGGCACTAAACCATCTGAATAATCGCCAAAACCTTCAGAATTTTCAGTCTGACTAGTAATGGGTTGAATGGCCCAACGGTTATTCGGATTAATTAAGTCTTCTCTATCTGGGTCATAGCCATAACCTGTTTCTGGGCTGTCAACTAGGGTAAAGGAGCCTTGGTTTTTTCCCACCGTCGTCGAACCAATATGGATTACTTCAACATAGGGGCGTAAACCATTGATCAATAATTCACTAGCAGATGCGGAACTGCCGGTTGCTAGTACATAAACTTTGCTAAGACCCAAACTATTCAATGGAATTTCAGAATTATTATCACTAGTGCCTGTATTTGCTACGAAATTTGTTTTTTGTCCCCCAACATAATCCCAAGCTTCTTCTAAAGTTGCATTGTATCTCCTATTGTAGAAAACTTTTGTAGGATCTGGTTGGTATATAAGGCTTCCTAGTATTTGCGTGATATAGCCAAACCCTCCAGGGTTATATCTTAAATCTAAAATCAAATCACTGATTCCATCTGATTTAAAATCACCAAACACATCGTTTAGGGGTTCGCCAGAATTGCCAGCAAACTGGTTGTACATTAGATAACCTATTTTTTTTCCACCTATATCCAATGTCTTATTAACGTGAATAGGGTCTTCTACCAGCCCTTCTTGCTTTGTCAAAGTTACTTCATTCCCATTTAAAGAGAATTCATCATTTGCAAAATCCGCTAACCCCAGAGTGTATGTGTCATTTGTACCAAAAAGCAAATCAAGGTTATTATCATCTTCAGAATTATAAAACAAGGCGCTTCCATTTACAGTTGTGAAAAGATCTCCTCTTTTAATGTTTTTTGCAGAAGCATCGGAGTTTTTAACGATGTAGCGCACATAACCATAAATGACTTCCGTGTTATTATAGCGAGCGAGACCGAATTCGAGTCCGTTACTTTTTGATACTCCGTCAAACCCCTGCGCTAATTCTTCATAGTCTTGGTTTAAGAAGCTGAAACGATCTTCAGAATAAATAAGTTTGTTGAAATAGAAATCTTCAGGATATGTTTCCGAGGAAAGAAGCTCAACATATTCTTCCAATGTAAATCGATCCTCATCGAGGTTTGATACATTGTTTTCATAAAAATAATAGAAATTCATGGTCTGCCACATAAAGTCTTGAACATGATAATCAGCTCTTGAGTTGACTTCATTAATAGGATCCACCGTAGTATCCGGATTTACACCTGGCCCATCATCATTCTTTTTACAATTGACAAATAGGAGTCCCATGACTAGGAACAGAAAGAAATACTTTTTCATAGGCTATACTTTCATTTTTTTAGTTCACTACAAGTACAACAACGATTTAATCAAAAACCCTTCCAAGAAATAAGCAAAGGGTATTTAAGTAACTTTGACCCGAGTAGTAGCACGGGTATTTAGTTTACAGTTGCCCAATTTACTTACAGCGATCCGAATAAAAAATTTTTTGTAACAAAATTCGTTGTACTTCGTCTTGCTTGTATAAACCCCTTAAAACGGGTTTTAAAACAACCACCAACTAATGCTGCAGTCAGAATTTTTAAATGTAGTGATGCCTTTTAAGGATAAGCTCTATCGAATGGCAAAACGCCTGCTCGTTTCGACAGAAGAGGCTGAAGACGCCACGCAGGAAATATTATTAAAATTGTGGACGAAGAACGAGTCGTTTGCCAAGTATAAAAGTGTAGAGGCATTTGCCATGACCATGACAAAGAACTTTTGCTTAGATAGATTAAAATCAAAACAAGCAGGAAATTTGAAGTTGGTACACAGTAATTACGGTGAGGCTGGAAGTGGATTGCAAAAACAAGTAGAGGCGAAAGACAGCGTTGATTGGGTACAAAAGATCATGGAAGAGTTGCCAGAACAACAAAAGATGGTATTGCAATTACGAGATGTTGAGGAATATGATTACGACGAGATAGGAGAAATGTTAGATATGCAGCCCACGGCAGTGCGAGTGGCATTATCAAGAGCAAGAAAAACAGTTAGAGAAAAATTAGTTCAAAAACATAATTATGGAATTGGATAACATAGAAAAATTATTGAAAAAGTATTTCGAGGCGACTACCACAGTAGCCGAAGAAGAAACACTTAAGCAGTACTTCGCTCAAGGAAATGTAGCGAAACATCTCGAGCAGTACACGCCTATGTTTCAATATTTTTCCACTGCTAAAGAAGAGCGGTTTACTAAAGACGTGCCATTAAATTCGATAGCTTCCGGAGCTAGAACAAACTATTTCAAATGGGCTTCTGTAGCCGTAGTGGTACTATTATTTGGCATATATTTTGGTAAAAGTTACCAAGATCAGCAAGCATTAGAAAAACAACAGGCCGAATATGCATATCAAGAAACAAAGAAGGCGTTGAGTCTTTTGGCCGAAAATTTTAATAAAGGCACAGAAAAAGTAGCCTATTTGAACGAGTTTGAAACAACAAAACAAAAAATTTACAAAACAAATAATTAGAAATGATGAAGAAAACCCTCATAATATGCACATTGGCACTATTGCCGCTTACCGGATTCTCACAATCTTTGTTCGATAAGTATGAAGATTTAGATAATGTTACTTCGGTAGTCGTAAACAAGAGTATGTTCAACCTTTTGAGTAAAATCGAAGTTGAAGTAGATGACCCTGAAGCAAAAGACTTTATGGATATTGCCCAGAGTGTAAATAGCCTTAAGGTTTTTACTACCGAAGACAAAGGTGTTGGATCTGATATGAAAACATCTGTTGATAAATATTTGAAATCGGCATCGTTGGAAGAATTGATGCGAATCAAAGATAAAGACGCCAACGTTAAATTCTATATCAAAAGTGGTAAAGATGATGACCATGTTAGCGAACTGTTGATGTTCGTTACCGGAATGAAGAATGTTGATGTTGATATAGATGGTAGAAGATTCGAAACCGTATTACTTTCGTTAACCGGTGATATTGACTTGAATAAAATCAATTCTTTGACCAAGAAAATGAATCTACCCGAAGAATTGAACGAGGCAGGCAAAAAGCAGTAGAAAAATACTAACTCAATATAAATTCATCAATCATTTAATTTAATCAAATTTGAAGTTGCTTGGGTTAAAAGCCCAAGGAACTTCAGAACTAAAAACACAGTCATGAAAAAAATCACATTAGTTTTAGCAATCACATTATTACCTTTAATGGGCTTCTCACAGTCAATGTTCGATAAATATGAGGACATGGACAACGTAGGGACAGTAGTCATAAACAAGGGCATGATAGATTTGGCAGGTAAAATAGGTGCTTTGTCAGATGATCCTGAGGCCAGGGAGTTTATGGAGGCTGCAGAGGGTATTAATGGAATAAAAGTCTTTATTACAGAAGACAAAGGAATTTCATCAGAAATGGGGTCAACCGTAAAAAAATATTTAAAATCTTCTTCTTTGGAAGAATTGATGCGGGTAAAAGATAAAGATGTCAATGTAAAGTTCTATATTAAGAATGGTAAGAAGAAAGATCATGTTAGTGAATTGCTGATGTTTGTCTCTGGCATGAAAAATATGGATGTTGATATGAACGGAAGAAAATTTGAAACGGTACTTGTTTCTATGACCGGTGACATCGATTTGAACAAAATAGGTTCTATTACGAATAAAATGAATCTACCTAAAGATTTGAAAAAAGCGGAAAAGGGAGAGTAAACATTAAACGATTAGGCAGTTGTGTTGGCAGTACTTATCTGAGTACTGCCAATTATTACTACAGACTGTTACTCAAATAAATTAATTAAAATGAAAAAAACATATAAGTTACTCACGGTTTTTGTCTTAACATTCTTAACTGCCTGCTCATCCACACAAAGTTTGCAAGAGTATTATGTTGATAGTACTGAGAATCCTAATTTCTTGTCATTTGATGTGCCTGCAAGCATTTTAAATTTAGAGGAAACAGATTTGACTCCTACACAGAAAGATGCGGTAGAGTCACTCCGGAAACTCAATATTTTGGCTTTTAAAAAAACGAATAAGAATGAAGCGGAATATGAAATTGAAAAGTCAAAAGTAAAGGCGATTTTAAAGAATCCGAATTATACCGAATTAATGAAGATGAATACGGAGTATGGTCGGGCAACCGTAAAATATTTGGGAGATGATGATGCCATAGATGAGGTTATTATTTATGGTAATGATGATACAAAGGGATTTGCCTTGTTTCGAGTTCTAGGAGATGATATGAACCCTGCCCACCTTGTGCAGTTATTGCAGGCCGTTCAAAAATCAAATTTTAAAGGAGAAGGCCTTGAAAAAATTGGAGACCTTTTTAAAGGGTGACACAAGCTTAAAATCACATTCGACCCGTTTAAGAAATTTTCTTAAACGGGTTTTTTGATGATGAAAATTTAAATTCAAAATTTGAATACTTTGCCCTTCTCAGTATATTAGCACCTCTCATAAATAAACACTAACTATTTAACACGATTTACAAAAATGGAAAAAGCACAAGAATGGATTAACTATGCCACTGAACTAGGAAAGGAATTTGGGCCGAAATTGGTAACGGCAATTCTCATATATATTATAGGTTCTTGGATTATTAAGAGAATTATTCGCTTTGCGCGAAAAGGTATGGCTAAGAGCCAATATGATGAATCGTTACAGAAATTTTTAATCAATTTGATTTCTTGGACCTTAAAAATTTTCTTGATTCTTTTGGTCGTTTCTCAGCTGGGGGTCGATGTAACAACCTTTGCTGCGGTTATTGCAGCTGCTGGTTTGGCCATTGGCCTTGCACTACAGGGTTCTTTGTCAAATTTCGCAGGAGGCGTATTGGTGATGATTTTCAAACCCTATAAAATTGGTGACCTTATAGAGGCCCAGGGCGTTTTAGGGGCTGTTAAGGAAATAGAAATTTTCACTACAAAATTGATTACCCCCCAAAACAAATTGGCCATCATTCCGAATGGCGCAATGGCAAATGGAAATATCATCAATTTTACTGCCGAAGGAAAGATGCGGGTCGACACAACAGTAGGTGTTGACTATGGCTCGGATATTAAAAAAACAAAGGAGGTTTTGTTAGAAATGCTAAAAGCAAACCCAAAAGTGTTACAAGATCCGGCTCCTTCTGTAAATGTATCGGAATTAGCGGATAGTTCGGTAAACCTTGCGGTTCGACCATTTTGTAAGCCAGAGGACTATTGGGATGTTTACTTTGCGACCGTAGAAGGTTCTAAAGAGGCATTAGATAAAGCAGGAATCGAAATTCCATATCCTCACGAAGTACAGATCAATAAATAAACATTGATTTTATTACTTGAAAAGGCCACTTTTAGTGGCCTTTTTTATTTTTAAAAAGTATGCTAAGTAGGGCACAGGCGATGAGAGAATAGCTTAAGTAATGTATTGTTCTGCCGCTTATGAAATCAAAAAACTCCCAGTGGAGAATCCTTAAAAGAATTCCTAATAGATAGAAAACAAGTGCGATTACAGCAAGTACTTGCCAAAGCTTCATTTTAGATACCCGTATAGTTGCTTGGTGTAATATCTTTTAATTCCGATTTTATGTCGTTGGAGATTTCTAGAGTATCTATAAAATCGGCAATGGACTTGCGATTGATTTTGGTGTTTGTCCGCGTCAACCCTTTTAAGGCCTCGTACGGATTCGGATACCCCTCACGTCGTAAAATAGTTTGAATGGCCTCCGCAACAACTGCCCAATTGTTTTCTAAGTCTTCTTCAAACTTTTCTTTGTTCAAAAGTAGTTTACTCAAACCTTTTAATGTAGACTGAAAAGCGATCATAGTATGGGCGAAAGGCACTCCAATATTTCTAAGTACGGTACTATCCGTCAAATCACGCTGTAGTCTTGAGACGGGAAGCTTGGCCGATAGGTGTTCAAAAAACGTATTGGCAATACCCAAATTTCCCTCTGAGTTTTCAAAATCTATAGGGTTGACCTTATGAGGCATAGCTGAAGACCCAACCTCTCCTGCCTTGATTTGTTGCTTGAAGTAATCCATTGAAACATAAGTCCAGAAATCACGATCAAGGTCGATAATGATGGTATTAATACGTTTTAGTGTATCGAACAAAGCGGCCATATGATCATAATGTTCGATTTGTGTTGTAGGGAAAGAGTGGTGAAGACCTAGTTTCTCTTGAACGAATTTTTGACCAAATGTTTTCCAATCAATTTGCGGATAGGCTACCTGATGCGCATTAAAGTTACCAGTAGCTCCACCAAATTTGGCAGCGCTCGGTATATCGTTCAAGAGGTTGAATTGTTCTTTTAATCGCTGCACAAAGACATCGATTTCCTTTCCTAATCGGGTAGGAGATGCTGGTTGTCCATGTGTTCTGGCCAGCATTGGTATGCTCGCCCATTCAGTGGCTAATTCTTTTGTTTTTTCCAAGACCTCGAAATATTGGGGTACATATACCTCGTTCATCGCCTCTTTTAAAGAAAGAGGAATTGCAGTGTTATTGATATCCTGAGAGGTCAACCCGAAATGGATGAATTCTTTAAAAGCACTTAACCCTAGCGCATCAAAAGCTTTCTTTATAAAATACTCTACTGCTTTTACATCATGATTGGTGGTCTTTTCAATATCCTTGATTTCTTGGGCATCAGTCACATCGAAATTCCTGTAGATTTCCCGTAATACCTCAAACTTTGAACTATCAAAAGACTTTAATTGTGGTAATGGAATCTCACATAACGCAATAAAATATTCTATTTCAACGCGCACTCGATATTTTATCAAGGCCTCTTCTGAAAAATAAGGGGCAATGTTTTCAACTTTGTTTCGATAACGACCATCAATAGGCGAAATTGCATTCAAGGAATTCAATGACATGAGTGTGTGTTTTGGCTGATTTTTAGCAAAATGCAAAGATAGCGATTAGAAAAGAAGTTAAAGTACCAGTATAGGATACAAGTTTTAAAAAGTTTTGAGTTCTGGCCTGAATTTTTTCAGGAGAATTATTTTAATTTTTTAAGGGTATGTCTTGCCCTGGCTTTGTAAGCAGCACTTCCTGCGGCATAATTTTGTTCCAACACCATTTTCAATTCCGGATGTATCCAATCGTATTTTCTTCCTAACAGTAGCAAACTAGTCATAGAATATGCTTTTGCCGCAACTTTGTGTTCTCCGATAAGCCAATCAAAACAAGCGGATGCTATTCTTTCAAGCTGTTCCTCTGTCATGATTTTCTGTACCTCGTTGGAGGTTTTGTGAAAATATTTGATGATGAGGAATTCGCATATTTTTGCCATCGGACGAACCGATGAGTCCAAATGTACCAAACCGATATTGGTAGTAAATAAATCTAGATATGGAAAGATATAAGCAAGGTTTTCTTTGGCTGTAAATTCTAGTACCCAACAGGCTTTAGAAGAAACAGGATTGTCGAAATCAAAAGCGATTTCTAGAAGAGGCGTTATCAGGTTTGGATTTTTAGAAATGAGCATAGCCATTTCCATCCTTTTTTCCCTTGAATGGTTTACATAGTCCAGAGCTTCATATAATTGCTCTTTGGTCATAAAAAATGTACTTTAGACAGGCCTTAAATTCTTATTATGAAAATACTAAAAAAAACAGCATTACTGCTTTTTGTCGTTTTTGTAGGGATGCAATTTTATCGCCCGGACAAAAATCAGACCCACGGAAATCATACTGCCGAATTCATAACCGAAACTAATCCTTCAAAAGATGTTAAAGCGATTCTTCAACAAAGTTGTTATGACTGCCACAGCAATAACACCGAATACCCTTGGTATAATAATATAGCACCTGTTTCGTATTGGTTAGCGAACCATGTGAAAGATGGTAAAAAACATCTTAACTTTTCGATGTGGAATACATATGAACTCAAGGGGAAAGACCACAAATTAGAAGAGGTGATTGAAATGGTACATGATGGCGAAATGCCGCTGAAGGAATACACATGGACACATGAAAGTGCTCGGCTTACCGAAGAGCAGCGAACTGCGATCATTGATTGGGCGAAACAAACTAGAGCGCTTTATCAATTAAATCTTCGATCAGAGTAGGTACCCCGTTTGCTGCAGTGTTTTGGATGATGGTTAAATTTCCATACTCCGAATTTAACACACTTGGTTTCGGATCTACAAAATAAATAGGTGTACCCGGTACAACAAAATTGATAAGTCCCGCTGCAGGATAAACTTGCATCGAGGTGCCTATGATGATAAGTATTTGGGCTTTCTCTGTGATTTCAACAGCTTTCTCAAGTAAAGGAACCTGTTCTCCGAACCAAACGATATGGGGTCGCAATTGATGGCCATGATTGCATAAGTCACCAAGATTCAAGTCAGTGTTCCATTGCAAAACATTTTCCTCATTTCCGATACTGCGTACCTTTAATAGCTCACCGTGCAAATGAAGCACATTTGAACTACCAGCTCTTTCGTGTAGATCGTCTACATTTTGGGTTACAATATTGACTTCGAAATGGGTCTCTAAATTCGCCAAGGCCATATGTGCGGCGTTGGGATGTACAGTCAACAGTTGTCTTCTCCTTTGGTTATAAAAATCCAATACCAATTCGGGGTTTTTCGCGAAGCCCTGGGGTGATGCTACCTCCATTACATCATGCCCTTCCCAAAGACCATCTGCATCACGAAAGGTTTTAATGCCACTTTCGGCACTGACTCCCGCCCCGGTCAAGATTACGATTTTTTTCTTCATCCAATAAAAGTATAGATTTATTATATTCGGATTGTGATCGACTTAGAACTTTTGAAATATTTGGAAAGCTTCATTTCTGAAGAACGAAAAGAACGTTTTTTAGAAGTATTGGAAGAACGTACCAAATATATAACAGTAGCTATCGAAGATGTTTTTCAAATGCATAATACAAGCGCTGTAATCAGAAGCTGCGAAATTTTTGGAATACAAGAGGCACATGTCATAGAAGATAGGTTTGGGAAACGGTTGGACAAGAACATTGCCATGGGGGCTGAAAAATGGGTGGATGTACACCGTTATGAAAGTACAAGTGATTGTATTAAGAACCTTAGAAACCATGGCTACAAAATAATAGCAACAACTCCGCATAAGGATACTTGCTTATTAGAGAATTTTGAGATTAAGGAAAAAACTGCATTGTTTTTTGGAACGGAAAAGGAAGGACTAAGTCAAGAGGCCATGGATGCGGCGGATGGCTTTTTGAAAATACCTATGAAGGGTTTTACTGAAAGCTTCAATATTTCAGTATCCGCCGCAATAATTCTAAAAAATTTGACGGATAAACTGAAGAAAACCAACCTCGATTGGCACCTTACGCCATCTGAAAGATTAGAGAAGCAATTGGATTGGACCAAGAAAAGTATCAAAAGTATCGATTCGATTTTAACGCGTTACGTTGAGGGTAAATAGATTTTTTATTACATTTAAAGGATAACCAATTAATTGACAAACAAATGATTACAGTACTTTACATTATCGCGGCATTGGTTGCATTAGTATTACTACTACACCTAATGGGCCCAAAAAACTATGACGTTTTTAGAACGGTTGAAATATCAAGGTCTAAAAATGAGGTCTTTACTTATTTAAAATCTTTAAAGAACATGGACGAATGGTCGCCTTGGGCAAAAAAAGACCCGAACATGCAAAAGAAGTTTACCGGTGACGATGGGGAAGTGGGTGCTATTAGTTATTGGAATGGAAATAAAGAGGTTGGCGAAGGGGAGCAGGAAATCATGAAAATCATCGATGGGGAAAGAATAGAATCTGAACTTCGATTCTTAAAACCATGGAAATCGACATCCGATTGTTATATCGATGTAGAAGGTTTGGATAATGGAAACACTAAGGTAAAGTGGGGTTTTTCAGGCAACAATAAATTTCCTATGACCATTATGTCATTATTTAAAAATATGGATAGCATGGTCGGCCCTGATTTTGAAGAAGGTATGGCTAACCTGAAGAATGTTATGGAAAAATAATAGCTAACTACAGCGATATAAACTTTTAGATGGTAGGATGGTTTGAAATTCCGGTGGCTGACTTGAATCGCGCCAAGAGGTTTTACGATGAGGTTTTTGATATTTCAATTACCCTACACGACCTTGGTGTGCTAAAGATGGGATGGTTTCCCAACGACCCTGAGAAAAAAGGAGCAACCGGATCTTTAGTACAGCATGAAATGTACCGACCCAGTGCTACCGACGGAGTTTTAGTTTATTTTTCATGTAAAGATGTCAATACTCAATTAGGTAGAGTAGCGAAGGCAGGAGGTGAAGTCATACAACAAAAAACGGAAATAGGTGACGGTCATGGATTTATGGCATTGGTGAAAGACAGTGAAGGAAATCGGATTGCGCTACATTCTCAGGGCTAGAAATTTATTTAGCCAATTCCAATAATGCGATATCGTTGTCATTTTCAAGAATAACTTTGCCTTTTTTTACAACAACTTCAGTTTCTGAGTAGGTATCAT
The DNA here is from genome assembly GCA_964614665.1 of uncultured Maribacter sp. Lineage (GTDB taxonomy): Bacteria > Bacteroidota > Bacteroidia > Flavobacteriales > Flavobacteriaceae > Maribacter_C. The sequence continues at coordinate 16,178 of CAZTLZ010000025.1, read as the reverse complement.
AGAGTTTGGTGCCGTCACCAAAAAAACCTTTGACCCAAAGGGATTTTTTACCTTTTGGTAAATCCAACCCCACTACAACTTTGTCCTTGATTTCACCTTTGTTATAAGTTCTACTGAAAACATAAGGTTTTTTTCCGAGTCGTTTGTGTTTTCCTGCTCCAATAGCTAGGTGATTATTTCTGAATTGCCCTAATTTTTTCCAATGCGATAGTATTTTTTGGGTGACTGGCAAACTGTCGATATCTCCCCAGTTCATATAAGAACGCAAGGTAGCATCACCAACGGCATCTTCAATGGTCAAATCACGGGCACTTTCATCACCATAATAGATTTGTGATGCTCCGGGTGTCAATAATAACACATTAGCCGTTTTAAAGGGATGTTCGCGCTCTTTGTCAAACGGTTCACCATCATCATGGGATGTCAGGTAATTGACCACACCTTTTCCCTTTAGTTTTGTGTTCAACAATTTATTGTACTTTCTGAAAATGGTTTCATAGTTCCCCTTCGCATCATTTTTTAGTTCAAAATTGATTAGGCTATTGAAGCCATAATCGTAGTAATCAACTTTTTGGTCTCCAAAATCAAACTCCCTTCCTCCAGAAATACCATAATTATAGACTTCCCCCATCATATAAAAGGTATTATCATCAAGAACTTCGTTCGGGTTTTTCTTTTTCCAAGTCGTAAAGGAATAAGAGGCTTGTTCGTAGAGTTCCGCCCAAGATTTCTCATCGGCATGCTTGACCGTATCTACGCGATAACCATCAATACCATAGTCCCCAACATAGTCAGTGAGCCATTTAATAATGTATGCGCGAGGGCTTCTAGGGTAACCAGTTCTTTCAAAAAATAATTGAAGTTCATCAAGTTCTGTACTCAATCGTCCTTCTGCTTTCCATTTGGCCAGTAGTGAATCAGGAAGTTCGACCGACTCGTCTGATTCAGTAAGGATATCCGGTAAATTCTTAACCAAAGTACAGCTTGTTGTGTTTTCGTATGTAGTGAATTCGCAAACCGGCTCTTGACGTACCCATTCTGCAGGCCATACAGGGTCTCTTTGGGTCACAGGGCCTGTATGGTTTAGAACGACGTCTAAAAGTACCCGAATACCTTTAGAATGTGCAGTTTTAACTAGGTTTTCCAAATCTTTTCTAGTTCCGAAGTTAGGGTCAAGGGAAGTCCAATCTTTTGTCCAATATCCGTGATAACCATAAGTATTTCCAGTTGTCTCATCCGTATCGCCATGAATCTGTTCAACAACGGGTGTAAACCAAATTGCATTGACCCCTAAATCTGAAAAGTACCCCTCGTTGATTTTTTCTGTGATACCTTTCATATCACCTCCCATAAAACCTCTCAATACACCAGTATCATTTGTTCGTTCGAAATTCACATCATTCAAAGTGTCTCCGTTATGAAATCGATCGGTCAACAAAAAATATATATTTGCCCCTTCCCATACAAATGGGGTCTTTGGCTGTATCTCCTCAATTTTTTCAACAACTGCTGATTGCTCTGAAAGGGGTTCTTTTTTAACTTGCTTACAAGTGGAAAATACTAAGACCGAGGTAAGGGCAATAAGCAGTTTTTGCATCTGAAACTATTTTTTCTAAAGCTATAAAATGATGCGGTAACTTGAAAATTTATTTCAGTTGTGAGCGCAGGCCACTAAAAGGGGGATGAACAGGAAGATGCTACCAGAATGAACCTCAAAAAAATCGATATGACAATCTCAACTGATTAAACTAAGAAGTTACTTTTTACCCCGATTCAAAACTTTGAAGTCTTCATAGCAGCCGCTAATCGCATCCAATATTTGAAGATCGTTAGCGGTTGTTATAAATGATTTTGAGTAGCTACAATTGTTAAGAATATCTTCTATGTCGACCTTTTCCAATTGAAGCAATTCAGTAAGGGTTTCCCTATCGAATTTTGAGGCGAGCAAATTTCGAATTTCATCATCTTCTTTTACTTGTCTCAATTTACGCATCTGCTTTGGTTTTTTTCCAAAGAGATTACGTAGTAGATCTGCCGGATTCAATATCGCCCCTAAAACTTTGGTAACCGCACTGGGGCTTTTGTTGCCAGCTTCATAGCTTACGCCCAACCCTGAAATACTATACTGATAGGCACTATTAATGGGGAGGTTTTTTACATCTATTTCTAGGTAACCTGTGAGCTGATAGGGCCTAACAATAACTTCTTCTAGAGCATATGCCAATTCTGTCAAAGATATTTTGGTATCCTCGAATTTGAACATATCATTGGTAACCCTTATTTTTTGTGATTTAAATCCAAGAAAGGAAAAGTAGAGTGTGTCATTGACCATGGCCGAAATCGAGAATTTTCCTTTATCATCGCTAATCGTTCCGACCACTTGATTAAGATTAACGACATGTACACTTTCCATTGGAAAACCAGTTTGTGCGTTTACGACCAAGGCATTGAATTCTCTATTCTGATTATCACCCTCATCGGTTTGGGAGAAACCCCAAAACCCAACTAATAAAAAAATGTATAGTAGTTTTTTCATCAAAAAGTTATCAAACAAAATGAACTCAATATGAATTCAATGCACTAAAAAAAAGAAAAAAATAGGCCTGACCGTATCTTTTAATATAGAATTAACTAAAAGAAATCACTTTTTCTACGTTTGCTTCTTCTCTTTCCAGAGTTTTCGCTTTTTGAGAAGCTACGATCCCGTCTTCTTCCTTTGTCTTTACTTCCCTTTCTACGATCTCTTCCACCGCTTCGTTTGCGGTCTCTTCTTCCATTACCCCCGGGGTTTTTAGACACTTCGACATTGACGAACCTACCATCTACCTTGAAATCATTGAAAGTGGCCAATATCTTTTCTGTTACCGAGGCGTCTGTATTGAAAAAGGAAAAACTATCCTTAACATCTACGCGGAACAAATCATCTTTACCAAGGCCTACGGTATCTCTGACGAAATCCTTTAAGGACATCCAATCATAGCCATCTTTTTCACCTACATTAATGAAGTATCGAACAGAACCGGAAGATGGTGCTTCTCCTCGGTTGCCATCACGTTCTCTGCCACGATTTCCTGAATCAGCGGAATTTAAATCTTTTGACTTGTTATAGTAGTTGAAGAAACGTGTAAATTCTACAGAAACTATTTTCTTAATCAATTCTTCACGGTCAATACCTTGAAGTACATCATTTATGGCAGGAAGATAGTTTTCTACATCTTCGTTGATTTTGGTATCCTTTATTTTATTCGCCAAATGATATAACTGAATCTCACAGATTTCCATTCCGGTCGGAATCTTTTTGGCAATAAAATCTTGCTGGATTTTTCTCTCGATGGATTTTATTTTTCGCAACTCACTACGAGTCACAATAACCATAGAAATACCCGATTTTCCTGCGCGACCTGTACGGCCGCTACGGTGTGTGTAGGTCTCGATTTCATCAGGAAGTTGATAATTGATGACATGCGTAATATCATCTACATCAATACCACGGGCTGCTACGTCGGTAGCTACCAACATTTGAATTTGCTTCTTACGAAACGAATTCATTACCAAATCTCTTTGGTTCTGACTTAAATCACCATGAAGTGCTCCAGCACTATACCCATCTTCAATTAATTTTTCGGCGACTCGTTGGGTGTCTCTTTTGGTTCTACAAAAGATTACAGAAAAGATATCAGGGTTGGTATCCGCCAAACGCTTTAGGGCTGGGTAACGGTCTCTACCGCCAACAACATAATATTCGTGCTGTACGGTCGATGTTCCTGCATTCTTTGTTCCCACAGTAATCTCCTGGGGGTGATGCATGAATTTTTTTGCAATAATCGATACTTCTTTGGGCATTGTGGCCGAAAACAACCATGTGGATTTCTCGTTAGGTGTATTTGAAAGAATATCTTTGATGTCTTCAAAGAAACCCATATTCAGCATTTCATCCGCCTCATCCAATATACAGTAGTCGATTTTTGAAATATCGACCAAACGCCTACCGATCATGTCTTTCATTCGACCTGGAGTGGCAACGATTATTTGCGCACCCCTCTTTATTTGTCTTGATTGTTCAGTGATACTGGCCCCACCATAAATAGCCACCGTACTAAGCTGCTTTTCATACTTCGAATATGATTTTATCTCTTTGGTGATCTGCAAACAAAGCTCTCGGGTAGGCGAGAGTATCAAACCTTGTGTGGTTCTACTGTTGCTATCTATTTTTTGAATTAGAGGGAAGCCAAAGGCGGCTGTTTTGCCAGTTCCGGTTTGGGCCAGGGCGACCAAATCAGTTTCAGTCTCCAATAAAATAGGGATTGCTTTTTCCTGTACTTCCGAGGGGGTTTCAAAACCCATGTCGGCAATAGCATCCAATAGGGATTTTTGCAGCCCCAATGCTTCGAATTTTGTCATAATATGGTTTACGTTAATCGCAAATATGTATGTTGCATAGAGCGATTATCGACGTAACCTTTTAGACTCGGGGCAACACATGCTATACCAGCGGCAATTATTAAAGCGGCAAAGATACTTTATTTTTATTTAGGAGGGTATAGTTTTAAGTAGCTCACCAGTTTTTGGATTGCCTTGCCTCGGTGGCTTATCTGATTTTTAATTTCCAAAGGAAGTTCTCCGAATGTCTTTTTATATCCCTGAGGTTGAAATATGGGATCATAACCAAAACCATTAACTCCATTTTTGTGTTCAGTAATCTTTCCCTCGACAATACCTTTGAAAAAGATGCTTTCTTCGTTCAGGTTTAAAGCTATACTGGTTTGAAACCTCGCAGCTCTGTTCTCTATATCTTTTAGCTCCGATAATAATTTGGTTATGTTGTCAGATGCGTTTTTCTGCCTCCCTGCATATCGGGCCGAATATACTCCTGGTGCTCCGTTCAGGGCATCGACGAGAAGTCCGGTATCATCTGAAAAACAGGACAGGCCATACTTTTTTGTCACATAATCGGCTTTGAGTTTTGCATTGCCTTCTAAGGTTTCCGCTGTTTCTGGAATTTCACTGGTACAACCGATATCCGTTAAAGAAATCAATTCAATGTGTGATGGAAGCAATATGTTGACCTCGTCGAATTTATTTTGGTTGTGTGTTGCGAAGACCAGTTTCATTAATGGTGGAATTATGATATTAGCGAAGCTATTTTCAAGTGTTCAAAAATAGTAAATTTGAAGACTCAAATTAGTCATGATATGAAATTGAAACTACCGCCGGCTATTGTTTTTTTGTTTTTTGGTCTTTTGATGTATGCATTGGCTATTTTTCTTCCTGTTGGCTATTTTGATTTCTTTGGTAGAAAGTATCTAATGATAGCGTTATTGGCAATTGCAGTTAGTATTGGAATTATCGCTTTATTCCAATTTTTTAAATCAAAAACCACTGTTAATCCCTCAAGTCCGTCAAAGGCCTCGAAGTTGGTTATTTCGGGAATTTATCAATATTCACGGAATCCAATGTATTTGGGTTTACTATTAATACTTTTATCATGGGGATTATGGCTGGGTAACGCTTTTAATGTATTGTTGGCAGCCGGTTTTGTGGCATACATGAATAGATTTCAGATTATTCCGGAAGAGGAGATTTTGTCAAATTTATTTGGTAGGGAATATGCACAGTACTGTACTTTGGTAAGAAGGTGGTTTTAATTATTAGCGAATTAGCTTATAAATGTATATTATTAGCGAATTAGCTTATATTTTTATATATTAGCGTTTTAGCTTATATATTATGATAGCGATTATTACAGGTGATATTATTGATTCTGAGGGGCATAAAGCCTCCAAATATATTAATGTGCTTAAAAAACAGTTCTCGAAATGGGGAGAATCTCCTATGGATTGGGAGATTTATAGAGGAGATGAATTTCAATTTAAAATAGCACCTAAAAAAGCCCTATGGGCAGCTATACTACTAAAAGCCCTTATCAGGTCAATCAAAGACCTTGATGTCCGTATGGCAATTGGAGTAGGGTCTGAAGACTTTAAAGGTGCTAGTGTCAGTGAATCCAACGGTACGGCATATCAACGTTCAGGTCGCATTTTTGAAACGTTAAAAGAAGAAAAATTAAACCTCGCCATAGCTACCGGAAACAAAAAAGAAGATGCTAATCTTAATTTGATAATACGGCTAGCTTTGGATTTTATGGATGAATGGACATCTGTCTCCTCTGAAATAGTTGCAATAGCATTGGAAAACCCAAAAATGGCCCAACAAGAAATAGCCCAACAGCTTAATATTCAGCAGTCCGCCGTAAGCCAACGACAAAAACGCGCGCGATTGGATCTGGTATCTGAATTGTTGGCCTATTATCCACAAACTGTAAAAAGGATGAAACCATGAGTTTGATTTTTACAAAATTACTTTTAGCACATTTAATAGGTGATTTCGTATTGCAGCCTAAGAGGTGGGTAATACATAAAGAAGCGCACAAGGTAGCGTCTAAATACCTTTACTTTCATGTAATACTTCACTTTGCCCTAACAATGTTGGTGTTATGGGATTTGAACTATTGGAAAATAGCCTTAATTGTATTGGTCTCGCACTATATAATCGATTTGCTAAAACTCTATGCCAATCCTTTATTTGAGAATAGGAGTATTCCTTTCTTCATGGATCAAGCCCTACATGTTGTGGTTCTGTATTGCTGTGCCTACTTTGGAGATTTATGGCTGCATACCCAACAACTTTATGAGTCCCTAAACTGGCATTTAGTGACCGCAGCCGTATTTGTAAGCTTTCCGGTTGCCATTATTATGAGTAAGCTACTAGAAAAGATGTCGGATCAACTTGAAATGGATCATAAGTCCCTTCCCAATGCAGGAAAGTATATTGGAATTATTGAACGCCTGTTCGTTTTGATCTTCATCATTCTGGATCATTGGGAAGCCATAGGTCTTCTAATTACCGCAAAATCGGTTTTTCGCTTTAATGATTTGAAGGAAAGCAATAGTAGAAAGCTAACCGAATATATTTTGATAGGGACTTTGCTTAGCTTTGGTCTTGCCATAGTCACGGGGATTATATATGTCAACCTATAAACATTAGAATTATGAACAGGGGTCTATCAATAGGTAATGAATTTTTTGGTTTTCTCTTACCCCCAGAGGGTATGCCATGTGACCACGAAGAAATGGACTTTATGCAGGAAATGATCAATTCAAAGAAGTAGTATGCGCACATTTTTTTTGCTTGCTGTTTTATTGTTAAGCACCAGTAGTTTTAGTCAGACCAAGTACTTTAATTCTTTCGATGACACCAAAATAGCCTATACCGATGAGGGGAAAGGTAAACCGGTTTTACTCATACATGGGTTTATCAATACCCGTAAAAACTGGGACAAATCTGAACTTAAGAAAGATTTGTTGTCTAAAGGTTATCGAGTTATTGTTCCAGATCTACGAGGGAATGGTGACTCTGACAAACCCCAAGAGGATGAAGCTTACACGCAAGACTCCGAGGTCTTAGATCTCATGTTTTTGATGGTGGAATTGAAAATTAGTAAATATGAGGCTGTTGGTTATTCGAGGGGGAGTATTCTACTTGCCAGATTAATGACCAAAGATAGGCGCTTGAAAAAAGCTGTTTTAGGAGGAATGGGTGCTGATTTTACAAGCCCTAATTGGAAGCGTCGCATTTTATTTAGAGATGCCTTCAATGGTAAGATAACTGAAGAAACCGAAGGTGCAGTAGAATATGCAAAATCCATTGGAGCCGATTTAAGATCACTTTATCTACAACAAAAATATCAACCGGTAACGACCAAAAGACAATTGTCTCAGGTCAAAATAAAAGTACTTGTGATTGCAGGAGATGAGGATTTGGATAATGGCGACCCGGTAGCACTTCATAAAACGATACCAAAAAGTAAATTAAAAATAATTAGTGGGAACCATAATGATACCTATAAGACTGAGGCTTTTTCAAGGGCGATTCTTTCTTTTCTCTAAATGTACTTTGCTAATTGCTATTTGAGTTCCCGGTTTTGATAAGATTATTGGTACGAAAATGAAATTTGTAATTCTATGATGTCAATTAGTTATAGAGATAACTTTTAATAACATTCCATAAACTCCACCAGAATTAATCTTTACTTTTGGGGTTTCAATTTAATATCATTCTCGTGAGGACGGGAATTTTTTTAATTTTAGATAGGATTTAAATAATGATAGAAGTGGCACGTAAATATGTTTTCGATTTCGATAGTACGTTGACTAGGGTAGAGGCACTTGATGTGTTGGCAGAAATAACACTACAGGGTAATTCGAATAGAGAGGAAATAATCGAGGAGATACAGAAAATCACGAATCTCGGTATTGATGGGGATATTTCGTTCACTGAGTCACTCGAAAGACGCATCAAACTTTTGAATGCGAACAAGAGTGATTTAGAAGGTCTTGTTGTTGAATTACGTCAAAAAATATCAAAATCTATTGAATCAAATAAGGAGTTCTTCGAAAAATTCTCTGATGACATCTATGTGATTTCTTGTGGATTTAAAGAATTTATTGACCCAATTGTTGAGGAGTATAACATTCCTTCAGACCGTGTGTATGCCAATACGTTTGAATTTAGTGATGATGGTTCCATCGTTGGTTTTGACGAAGAAAACCCACTATCACAACACAATGGAAAAATTGAATGCCTCAAACGAATGGATCTAGATGGGGAGGTGCAAGTTATTGGTGATGGCTATAGTGATTATGTGATGAGACAGGCTGGTATAGCTGATAAGTTCTTCGCATACACCGAGAATGTTCATAGGGATAAAGCGGCAAATAATGCCGATCATGTCACTCCAAATATGGATGAATTTTTGTTTGTGAATGACTTACCAAGAAATATATCCTATCCGAAGAACAGAATTAAAATTTTGTTGTTGGAGAATGTACATCCGGCGGCTTTTGACAATCTTTCTGAAGATGGCTTCTCAGTTGAGCTGGTAAAACATAGTTTGTCTGAAGAAGAATTGATAAAAAAAATAAAAGGTGTTCACGTTTTAGGTATTCGTTCTAAAACCCAAGTGACCGAAAAGGTTATTGAGGCCGCGAATAAACTTTTGGTCGTTGGGGCATTTTGTATAGGTACAACACAGATAGATTTGGCTAATTGTCGCAAAAACGGGGTTGCGGTTTTTAATGCGCCTTACAGTAACACACGGTCTGTAGTTGAATTGGCCATCGGCGAGATTATTATGTTGATGCGAAGCATTTTTCCCAGAAGCACAGAAATCCATAATGGACAATGGCAAAAAACAGCGTCCGGTTCTAGAGAGGTGCGAGGAAAGAACTTAGGCATCGTTGGTTATGGAAACATAGGTAAACAATTATCTGTTCTAGCTGAATCGCTCGGTATGCGTGTATATTATTATGATATTGATGATAAGCTTGCATTGGGTAATGCCACTAAATGTAATACCCTTGAAGATTTATTGAATGTTTCTGATGTTGTCACCTTACACATCGACGATAATAAGGCTAATAAGAATTTTATTGGAGAGCGCGAGATTAGTCAAATGAAAAACGGGGCTATTTTCGTGAACCTCGCCAGAGGATTTGTGGTAGATATTAAGGCTCTTGCAAATGCGTTAAAATCAGGAAAACTGGCAGGGGCAGCGATTGATGTTTATCCAGAAGAACCAAGAAGCAACGGAGATTTTATTACCGAACTTCAAGGGTTGAACAATGTGATATTAACACCACACATTGGTGGAAGTACTGAAGAAGCGCAACGCGATATCGCTGATTTCGTACCCAATAAAATCATGGACTATATTAATTCAGGAAATACAGTTGATGCTGTGAACTTTCCGAATATCAGACTTCCGAAACAGAACAAAGCGCACCGTTTCTTGCATATTCACAAGAATGTACCTGGTATCATGGCTAAAATCAATGAGGTGCTCGCGAAATACGAAATGAATATTTTAGGACAGTATCTTTCAACGGATAGCGATGTAGGTTACGTAATCACCGATTTGGACAAGGAATACAACAAAGATGTGATTAAGGCATTGAAGAAAATTGAGAACACCATTAAGTTCAGGGTGCTTTATTGATTAACCTTCACACGGAGATGGGAATCTTTAGGTTTTAGACACCTCGTTCTACATATGGGACTATCTGTGATGATAAGGCTCATTCCTCAATATGGTAAAGGCCCGATATATTTGCTCTACGACAAATAAGCGAACCATCTGATGCGAAAAGGTCATTTTTGACAAGCTGATTTTTCCTTGAGCTTTTTGATAGACTGTATCACTAAAACCATATGGACCCCCGATTACCAAAACCAATTGTTTGATTCCCGAATTCATTTTCTTTTGAAGATAGTTTGAAAAATCTATGGATGAATATTGTTTTCCATTCTCATCCAACAAAATCATGACATCAGTTGTATTTAGTTTTTTCAAAATAAGTTCCCCTTCTTTTTCTTTCTGTTGCTGCTCTGAGAGATTCTTGGCATTTTTCACATCTGGAATAACTTCCAATTCGAACTTTACATAATGTTTCAGTCTATTTTGATATTGGGAAATTAATTCCTGTAGCGGTTGCATATCAGTTTTGCCTATGGTAAGGAGTTTTATGGTCATTTACTAATTTACTGAAGTTCTAAAATTGACTTTTGTTTTACTAATTTAGCCAAAAGCAAATTCCCTTTTATGATTTCACAAGAGCAATTCCAAAAAGAAGTTGATTTAATCATAGCCAATGCCATTCGCGAAGATGTTGGTGATGGTGATCATAGTTCTTTGTCATGTATTCCTGAATCCGCAAAGGGAAAAGCCAAACTTTTGGTCAAAGATGAAGGGGTCATAGCTGGCATCGACTTTGCCAAGCTAGTTTTTGCCTATGTTGACCCTAGTATGGAGGTTGAGGTTTTGATTTCTGATGGTTCACCTGTGACCTATGGTGATATTGCTTTTTATGTTACCGGAAGCTCACAGAGTATCTTAAAAGCAGAAAGGCTTGTTTTGAATGCTATGCAACGAATGAGTGCCATTGCAACCAAAACAAAATCTTTTGTTGATTTGTTGGAGGGTACAAGCACCAGGGTCTTAGATACCAGAAAAACCACGCCCGGACTGCGAGCTTTAGAGAAATGGGCAGTCAAAATCGGGGGAGGTGAAAATCACAGATTTGCTTTGTATGATATGATCATGCTCAAGGACAACCATATCGATTTTGCCGGTGGAATTACGAAGGCCATTCAAAAAACACAACAGTATCTAAAAGACACTGACAGAAATTTAAAAATAATCGTCGAAGCACGAAACCTAGGGGAAATAAAGGAAATTTTAGAATCTGAAGGAGTATATCGTATCCTGATCGATAATTTCAATTATGAGGATACACGTAAGGCCGTTGCGCTTATTGGAAATAAATGTCTGACCGAATCCTCAGGGGGAATTAATGAAAAAACTGTTAGAAATTATGCCGAGTGCGGTGTGAATTATATTTCTTCCGGAGCCCTAACCCATTCTGTTTACAATATGGATTTGAGTCTTAAAGCAATATAGATGTCCGTAGAGATCGAGGAACGTATAGCAAAAATACCAGTAATCAATTGGCTGGCGACTTTGTTGAAAAAAATCAAGCTTCCCGGTTTTGAGGGTTTGTCCGCCTACGATCTTATAGAAATGTATATTCTTGGAATTGTGGAAGGTGCATTGTCAACAAGGGCAAGTTCTATCGCTTTTAGTTTGTTTCTAGCATTATTTCCGTTATTGATTTTCATGGTTACTTTGGTACCCTTTATTATTAATACATTTAATCTTGAAGGCACGGATTTTAATAAAGAATTCCCATTATTTTTAGAGTCTTTTTTACCCTCGGCAACAGGTGACTATTTTGAGCAGATATTTCAGCAAATAAAGAACCAGAAGCCACAAGGGGGCTTATTGTCCTCTGCATTCTTGCTTTCTATTTTCTTGATGGCAAATGGTGTAAATTCTATTTTTAGCGGATTTGAGACTTCATATCATGTAAAATTGACACGTAATTTTTTTAAACAATATGGCTATGCCCTAATGGTCGGTTTGATTCTTTCTATTTTGATTATAGTTGGTTTTGTAGCCTTTATTTATTTCCAGGTATATGTTTTAGGTTATTTGAGCAAAGTTGCTGCGGATACAGGTGGTTACGTGTTGGAAGAAGGTGAAATTACAGGTATACAAATTGGGAAAGTGTTGTTTTTTATGATTCTAACTTATTTTACCACTGCAATTCTGTACTACTTTGGTACAAGGGAAGGTAAGGAGGCAAAGTTCTTCTCGGCAGGTGCTTTGATGACCGCTCTATTGTTTTTATTGACTTCATACCTTTTCGGTGTTTATGTTGAAAAGTTTGCCCGCTATAACGAATTATACGGGGCTTTGGGGGGATTATTGATATTAATGGTCTATATATGGTTAAATTCGAATATATTGCTACTCGGTTTTGAGCTGAATGCCACCTTGAACCAACTTAGAAAAAACTTGAAAAATAAATGAAACAGTTTCCCTACAACATATTCCTTGTCTTAGTGCTTCTTTCAACAGGATTTATGAATGCCCAAAGCGTTTTCGGCAAATGGAAGACTATTGACGACAGAACGGGCATCCCTAAGGGTATCATCGAGATTTATAAAGAAGGCGGATTAATGTATGGGAGAATCCTCCAAGTCGTCGAGAAAGGGAAAGAAAATGCCGTTTGTGTCAAGTGTGATGGTGACTTAAAAGACAAGCCAGTAGTTGGGATGACGATTATCAAAGGTGGGAAGAAAAACGATGACGAGGAATGGAAAGGGAAATATTTGTTCGATCCAGAGCAGGCCATGACATTTAGGTTTAAAATATGGCTGAATCCCGATGATCCTGATGAACTGAAAGTACGTGGATATTTGGCCTTTCTCTATAGAACCCAAACATGGGTTCGGCACGAAGGCTAGGAGGGGTGAACTATGCAAAACTTCATAAATGTTATTCTACCGATTCCGCTAGAGAAGTTATTTACTTATCGTGTTACCGAAGCTGAGGCTGACTTTTTACTTCCAGGTATGCGTGTTGCAGTACCGTTTGGCAAATCAAAAATATACACCGCATTAGTTCACGAAATACATAAAACACCGCCAGGGGTATACGAGGCAAAGGATATACATCAATTATTGGATGAATCTCCACTGGTCAATGACATTCAATTAAGACATTGGCGTTGGATAGCCGATTATTACATGTGCACGATGGGAGAAGTTTTTAGAAGTGCAGTTCCCAGTGCCTTTCTATTGGAGAGCGAAACTCTGATTCTAAAAAATGATAGGGTAGCGGTAGATGAAATGAATTTGAAGGATGATGAGTTCTTGGTGTTTGAAGCTCTACAACACCAGTCCTCATTAAAGGTTCATGAGGTTAGTTCAATTGTTGAGCGCAAGAATATACTTCCCGTTCTAAATCGATTAATCGAAAAAAATGTTATCCTCTTAAAGGAGGAACTCTATGAACAATACAAACCAAAATTGGTTCGCTACGTTAAATTGGGTGACGAGCATGCATCCGAAGAAAGCTTGGAGAAATTACTGGAATCACTGACAAGGGCTCCAAAGCAAAGTCAGGTGGTATTATCATTATTTCAGCTTCAGGCGGTCAGTAAAAAGCCAATTAAGGTTACGGAATTGGAGCAGACAAGTGGAAGTTCAAAAGCCGTTATAAAATCATTGATTGACAAAGGGATACTTGAAGAGTTTTTTATTCAGACCGATCGAGTAAATTATGAGGGGAAAGATGGGGGGCATGATCTAAAATCATTGAATGAATACCAAGAAAAAGCTTTACATGAAATAAAGCAATCATTTGGAAACAAAAAGGTTACCCTTCTCAAAGGGGTCACTTCTTCAGGAAAAACCGAGGTTTATGTAAAACTTTTAGAAGAATGTATTTCCAAAGGAAAGCAAGGGCTCTATTTGCTTCCGGAAATTGCCTTGACCACACAATTGATTGCACGCTTACAAGATTATTTTGGCTCAAAAGTATCCGTTTACCATTCCAAATATAGCATTCAGGAACGTGTTGAAGTTTGGAACAATGTTCTGAACAAAAAGCCCAAGGCCCAAATCGTTATTGGAGCCCGTTCGGCAATGTTCTTGCCATTTTCTAACCTGGGTCTGATTATCGTAGACGAGGAACATGAGGGTTCATTCAAACAATTTGATCCAGCACCGCGGTACCATGCTAGAGATGCTGCCATAGTGTTGGCAAATCTTCATGATTCAGATATACTTCTAGGTTCTGCAACGCCTAGTATTGAAAGCTTTTATAATGCGAAAAAAGGCAAATATGGCTTTGCCCAAATAACGCGACGCTATGGCAATGTTGTGATGCCGGATATTGAGTTGGTAGATATTAAAGAGCAGACAAGAAAAAGACGTATGAAAGGTCACTTCTCAGAACGTTTGCTTGAAGAAATTAGTGGAACTCTGGAAGAAGGTGGGCAAGTTATACTTTTTCAAAACCGACGAGGCTATGCTCCCATAGTTGAATGCACTACCTGTGGCCATTCACCTCAATGCCCAAATTGCGATGTCAGCCTGACTTACCACCAATATAAAAAGGAGCTTCGTTGTCATTACTGTGGGTATCATATGGCATTACAAGAAAGTTGCCAAGCTTGTGGTAGTCATACACTGGATACAAAGGGTTTCGGAACTGAACAGGTGGAGCAGGAATTGCATGAGTTGTTTCCTGAAGCGAAGGTAGGCCGTATGGATTTGGATACCACTCGTGGAAAATATGGTTATGAAAAGATTATCAATGCCTTTGAGCAACAAGAATTGGATATTCTGGTTGGTACCCAGATGCTTACAAAAGGTTTAGACTTTAGAAATGTCAATTTAGTGGGTATAATGAATGCTGATTCACTATTGAATTTCCCTGATTATCGGGCGCATGAAAGAAGTTTTCAGTTATTGACCCAAGTTTCGGGTAGGGCAGGGCGCACTAAGAAAAGAGGCAAGGTCGTCATTCAAAGTTACAATCCGTATCATCAGATTTTGAAACAAGTTTCGACAAACGATTATGAAGAAATGTTCAAAGAACAGTTATATGAAAGAGAACAGTATAAATATCCGCCCGTAAATAGAATCATAAAAATTACATTTAAGCATAAGGAGTATAACAAACTGAATGAAGCAGCAGAATGGTTTTCGAAATCACTTCGAAATGTTTTCGGAGGTAGTGTTCTAGGCCCAGAATACCCTCCTGTAGCACGCATTAGAAATCAGTATTTAAAAAACGTGATTGTAAAAATAAACCATGACCAATCTTTGGGGGAAACAAAGAAAAGTATACGAAGAATTGAAAAATCATTCAGTGCGATTTCATTTTTTCGAAGCGTCCGCGTAATTTACAATGTGGATCACATTTAGGGTGTAAAAACAAAAAACACCTCAAATAATGAGGTGTTTTAGAACTTCTCCCGCTAAAGCGGAAAAGAAAATTGTATTAGACGTTACTTAGCGCCTCGGCCAATTCAGTCTTTTTGTTTCTACTTAGTGGAATAGATCTTCCGCTAACTTCAACATTTTTACTATTGAATTTTTCAACTTTCTCTAAGTTCACAATGTAGGATTTGTGAATTCTCAGAAACTTCTCTTCCGGCAATTGCTTTTCGAAAGATTTCATTGTTGATAAAATTACGATATTAGCTTCATCGGTTACTAGTTTGATGTAGTCACCAAGAGCCTCTATCCACTTGATATCATTTAAGATAACCTTTCTTTTCTTAAGGTTACTTTTGACAAAGATATGTTCTTCGTCTTCGTGCACCCTATGCATTTGCTCATATTTGGCTACTGCTCTACGAACTGAGGCATCAAAACGAGCCATGGTAATTGGCTTGTGTAGATAATCAGTTACATCATAATCAAAAGCCTTGAGGGCATAGTCGGGTTTTCCGGTAATCAAAATTACCTGAGGACTGTTTTCTAAGGACTCGAGTAGGTCAAATCCGGTGATAATAGGCATTTCAACATCTAAAAAGATTAAATCGATTTCGTTGTTCTTAATACCATTTTTTGCCTCGATCGCGTTGCTGTATTCGGCCACCATAGCTAAATTCGGATGATTGTTTACCAATTTGGCGACTGCCATCCGTTGCATTGATGAATCGTCTACGATAATACTTCGTAATTTCATAAATGGGTTGATTTGT
>CAZTLZ010000024.1:13945-26834 GCA_964614665.1 uncultured Maribacter sp. | reverse complement strand
CATGGATCTAAATTTAGCAGTACTTATTGATGGCGATAATATTCCCTCAGCCTATGTCAAAGAGATGATGGAGGAGATCGCCAAATACGGTAATCCCACTATCAAACGAATTTATGGAGACTGGACCAACCCGCGTCTTGGCAAATGGAAGAACATCCTTTTAGAGAATGCCATTACTCCAATTCAACAATATGGGTATACCCAAGGTAAAAACGCTACGGACTCCGCCATGATAATCGATGCCATGGATATTCTCTATTCAGGAAAGGTGAATGGTTTTTGCATTGTGAGTAGTGATAGTGATTTTACAAGATTAGCAACTCGACTTCGTGAAGCTGGTATGCAAGTATTCGGTATCGGTGAAAAGAAAACACCGAATCCTTTTATAGTTGCCTGTGATAAGTTTATTTATATTGAAATACTTAAGAACCAGTCTGAAGATGACAACAACGGTGTTGATGAAAAGAAGACAAAGGCCAAAAGCAATATAGATAAAATTACTCCCAAAGACCTCCGGTTAATTTCTACGACCATTGACGATGTTGCCGATGATGATGGCTGGGCGTTTTTAGGTGATGTTGGTAGTCTTCTACAAAAAAAGCAGCCCAATTTTGATAGTCGAAATTATGGTTTTCAAAAATTGACCCCATTGATTAGTTCTATTTCCCATTTTGAAATAGAACGTAGAGAAGATTCAAGAGGTCGAAGAAAATTGATTTATGTAAAAATCAAGGAAAGAAAACCTTCGAAATCCCGTCGAAAATAGTTGATTCCAGACCTTTGTAACGATTGAATACGATAAACGGCATGGTATTTGATTTTTTACGAACCGAAATAATTATTTACATTTACGATAGTAGAAAACTATCAAATAGAAATATCCATCTTAAAATAAAAACATGAAAAATCACTTAAAAAAGATAGCGGTTGCGTTGGTAATGTTAGCTGCTTTTGTTTCGATGCCTCTACAGGCCGCATCTGATCTTGAACTGTCCAAATCAGAAATCCCTACCATTACGAAAGACAATTTGATAGGCGGTTGGGAATATACGGCAGCTGATGCCCCAGAAGGTTATGGTTCAGGTCTTTTGATGATTGTAAAATCCGGAGACATCTATAGAGTTCAGGTGCAGTTGGCACATGGAGCAATGAATGGAACCGATGTTGTCGTTAAGGGAAATAACATCTCTTTTAATTTAATGGTCGAAGGTGAAAGTGTTTCTGTTGCTTTGTCTGCAAAAGGAAGTGTATTAACAGGTACAAGTACCTCTTCATCGGGTGTTTACAATATCAAGGGGGTAAAGAGTATTTCTCCTCAATAAGCAATCTGCTTAGACATCAAAATTTAATGCGGGGCTAATGCCCCGCTTTTTTTATAAAAAATTGGGAGTGCTGAAGTTTCCGATAACTTTTGTAATTCCTGATGACAGTTCGCTGAAATTCAACTTACTACTTCAATTTTAAATCACTATTTTTAGCATAGAATAACCAACCACCTATGAAAAATGTACTGCTACTTATAACTCTGGTACTATCTAGTTGTGAGTACTTCAAGGAAAAAGTGGATCTTGTTATCGTCAATGCGAATATCTATACCGTTGACGAAGATTTTTCAAAAGCTGAGGCGTTTGCGGTTCATGACGGAAAATTCGTTGCGGTGGGCACTTCAGAAGAAATACGTGATGTATATACGTCCAATCAGTTGGTAGACGCCGATGGACGTACAATTACGCCCGGGCTAATCGATGCTCATTGTCATTTTTATGGGTTGGGCTTGGCTCAGCAGGTGGTGAATCTTGTAGGTACTACCAGTTATGATGAGGTTTTGCAACGCGTTCAGGAATTTCATAAAGATAATCCTAAAAAAATTATCCGAGGTAGGGGATGGGATCAGAACGATTGGGAGGTCAAAGAGTTTCCTACAAAAACTAGGCTTGACCAACTTTTTCCTGATATTCCGGTTGTTTTAGAACGTGTTGACGGTCATGCCTATCTAGTAAATCAAAAGGCCCTGGACATGGCGGAAATCGACTGGAGTACCAAGGTCGACGGTGGAGAAATCGTTAAAAAATGGACGGATGGTTATTCAGGTATTACCGGGGTTTTAGTTGATAACCCAATGACCCTCATAGATGCGGTGATGCCGCTTCCAAGTTTAAATGACAAAATCAAGGCTCTAAAGGATGCGGAGCGACTTTGTCTTAATATGGGACTTACCACTGTCAATGATGCCGGGCTTAATAAATCTACCATAGAACTCATTGATAGTTTACAACAGGCCGGCGAACTGTCAATTAGAGTATATGCCATGGTCAGCAATAATTCTGAAAATTTGGATTACTACCTGAACAAGGGGCCAATAAAAACTGATAGACTTAATGTACGTTCGGTGAAGGTTTATGGTGATGGTGCTTTGGGGTCACGGGGAGCAGCACTTAAAAAGCCGTATTCTGATAAACCGAACCATGTCGGGGCAATGATTACACCAGTTGCGAATATTAACACTCTCGCAAAACGAATTGCCGCAACCGAATACCAAATGAATACGCATGCCATTGGTGATTCTGCAAATGCTGTAGTTCTTAGGGCATATGAAAAAGTCTTGAGAGGTAAGACCGATAGGAGATGGAAGGTAGAACATGCCCAAGTGATCGAGGGAATGGATTTCGATTATTTTAAAAATGGAATTATTCCATCAATACAACCTACACATGCTACAAGTGACATGTATTGGGCTGAAGACCGACTTGGACCTGAAAGGGTGCAAGGGGCCTACGCATTTAAAACATTGTTGAACAAAGCCGGAAGAGTCGCTTTAGGAACCGACTTTCCTGTGGAACAAGTGAGTCCCTTTTTGACATTTTATGCGGCGGTTGCTAGAAAGGATACAAAGGGTCATCCAAAAGAGGGGTATCAAATGAAAGATGCACTTTCAAGAGAGGAAGCTCTTAGAGGAATGACAATTTGGGCAGCGTATTCCAATTTTGAGGAAAAGGAAAAGGGAAGTATAGAAATTGGAAAGTTTGCTGATTTCACAATTTATGATAAAGATATCATGACGGTACCCACAAAAGAAATCCCTTCCATTACCGCTGAGCTCACCTATATTGATGGAATTGCCAAATAGCCAATTACCTTATTTTTGGCTGCTTGTCCTATTTGGAGTATCGCTTATATTTAGAAAGCATGATTTCGATTTTACGTGCAAAAGAATTTGGCCTAATATTATAGAGGAAGATTCCAAAGGGTTTTTTGAGCCCGAAAGACAACTTTGTACTGACCACGGAATGTTTGAATCTTGCATAAAAAAACCGAAGCTTTGTGGCTCCGGTTTTTTTATGGATTTAAGATTTAAAATAAAATTTACATGGTAATCGGAACAGCAACTCTTGTTGAGTCCCATCCCATAATCATGTGGGCCCCACCATCTACTTCTTTAAAAGTGATTGAAAATTCTTCCAAAGATTTTCCATCCGAGGTAGCAGAAGCTTTAACTCTAGCTACATCTGCACCTTCATCATAAGAGTAGGCTCCCCATTGGTTCAAATTTTTATTCAAGATAACGGTCCATTCTCCCTCACCTGGAATTGTAAATAAAGAATAAGTTCCGGCGGCGATAGCTGTTCCTCCAACTTTAACATCCTTATAAAAGGTAATTTCAGGGGCTTCATTTGCTCCAGTTCTCCAAACTTTTCCAGCGGGTGCCAAATCTGACATAGAACGACCTTTCAACTGAGGTCTGCTGTAGGTAATACGAGCAGTTTTGTCCGAAACTTTATAGCTTGACGGAAAAGCTGCGGCATCCATCGGACTTTTGTCCAATCCTGCGAAATCTTGTGCACTGGCTTCTACCGAAAAAACCAAGGCTACTGCCATAAGGGCAATGGTAAATACATTTTTCATAATATGTGTAGTTTTTAAAAGCTAAAACTAATGTGAATTCTAGCCATTCTTTCCTAAAGAGTCGTTAAAATTGAGGCTTCTTACAGAATATGCTATTAGACATTCTTCTATCAGAAGAAAAGTTTCATATTTTTTAATTTAAAGCAATTATTATTTCAATATATAATCAATATTGTGACTTAGATTTTATAATCCAAACATTAAAGTGATATTTGTAATCAAAATTGATATAAATTTTTGTTATGTGTGGAATTGTATGTGCATTTGATGTGAAGCAGAGTACTGAGGTCTTACGACCGCAGTTATTGGAAATGTCGAAAAAGGTGCGTCATCGAGGTCCGGATTGGAGCGGTATTTATGCTGATGAAAAGGCCATTTTGGCCCATGAGCGTTTGGCTATCGTTGACCCGGCGTCGGGGAAGCAACCTTTATTAAGTCCTGATGGAAAATTGATTTTGGCTGCCAATGGTGAAATTTATAACCATAGGGAATTAAGAGAACAGTTTAAAGGTAAATACGATTTTAGCACCGAATCTGATTGTGAGGTAATTTTGGCGCTATATAAAGAAAAAGGAGCCTCTTTTATTGATGAGATGAACGGCATTTTTGGCTTTGCAATATATGATGCTGAAAAAGATGAATATTTTATTGCTAGGGATCATATGGGTATCATTCCCCTATATATGGGATGGGATCAGAATGGCACTTTTTATGTTGCTTCTGAACTAAAGGCTTTGGAAGGAACCTGTACCAAAATCGAATTGTTTCCACCTGGGCATTACCTGCACAGTAGTGATGGAGAACTAAAAAAATGGTACACTAGAGACTGGATGGAGTATGATGCGGTAAAAGATAACGAAACCAGTATTCAAAAAATCAAGGAGGCATTGGAAGCGGCAGTGCACAGACAGTTAATGTCAGATGTGCCTTATGGTGTATTGCTTTCAGGAGGTCTTGATTCTTCTGTGACTTCAGCTATTGCCAAAAAGTATGCCCAAAAAAGAATAGAATCCAATGATACCGCCGATGCATGGTGGCCACAGTTGCATTCTTTTTCTGTTGGTTTAGAGGGTTCTCCTGATTTGGCCGCTGCGCAGAAGGTAGCTGATCATATTGGTACTGTTCATCATGAAATCAAGTTTACTATTCAGGAAGGCTTGGATGCTATAAAAGATGTA
Source organism: uncultured Maribacter sp. (assembly GCA_964614665.1). Classification (GTDB taxonomy): domain Bacteria; phylum Bacteroidota; class Bacteroidia; order Flavobacteriales; family Flavobacteriaceae; genus Maribacter_C. The sequence goes on along the minus strand of CAZTLZ010000024.1, from coordinate 21,753 downwards.
GTTTATAATTTGGAGACCTATGATATAACTACAATTCGTGCCTCCACGCCAATGTATTTAATGGCAAGGGTCATCAAATCAATGGGCATAAAAATGGTGCTTTCCGGTGAAGGTGCCGACGAATTGTTCGGAGGATATCTATATTTTCATAAGGCGCCCAATGCCCAAGAATTTCATGAAGAGACCGTTAGAAAGTTGAGTAAGCTTCATATGTATGATTGCTTGCGTGCCAATAAGTCGTTGGCAGCTTGGGGTATTGAGGGTCGTGTACCCTTTTTGGACAAAGAATTTATGGATGTTGCAATGAGCATTAATCCCAACGATAAAATGATAAACGGTGAACGAATGGAGAAATGGGTAGTGCGCAAGGCTTTCGAAGATATGCTGCCTGAAAGTGTGGCTTGGCGACAAAAAGAACAATTTTCAGATGGTGTTGGCTACAGCTGGATCGATACATTGAAAGAAGTAGTAAACAGTGAAGTGACTGACGAACAATTGGCTAATGCGAAATTCCGTTTTCCAATTCAGACCCCTACTTCTAAAGAGGAGTTCTATTACCGTTCGATTTTTGAGAGTCATTTTCCTTCCGATGCAGCCGCATTATGTGTGCCGCAGGAAGCATCAGTAGCCTGTAGTACGCAAATTGCCCTTGAATGGGATGAGGCATTCAAAAATATGAACGACCCCTCTGGTAGAGCGGTGGCCAATGTACACGAAGAGGCCTATTAAAAGATATTCGAGTTATTCGATTACAATAATAAATACTGTTTTGTTCAGTTTTTATTTTAATTAGTCAATGAGTCCCGCTGAGAAGCGGGACTCTTTACTTTGCCCACCTTTTTAGTAAAAACCCTTTTCAAAATCCGAACAAAAACAAGGAGGAAACCAGTTAATTTGAATTCTATTTTTCCACATTATTTGTTAATAACTTAGAGGTTTGAAAAATGGCATAAAGCTATATTTCATAGGGTATTTCGTATATTTGTAAGATTGCAAAATTTGAAGTAATCACAACCTGATAATTTATGAGCGAAGAAGCAAAAAACGAAGACGAAGAAAACAAAAAACCGGAAGGAGCTCCAATGAAAGATTATTCCGCGGACAGTATTCAAGCTTTGGAGGGAATGGAGCATGTTCGTATGCGCCCTTCTATGTATATAGGTGATGTTGGTGTAAGAGGTTTGCATCATTTGGTATATGAAGTGGTAGATAATTCCATTGATGAGGCTATGGGTGGGCATTGTGATACCATAAGTGTGACCATCAATGAAGATAATTCTATTACCACTAAAGATAACGGTAGGGGTATTCCTGTTGATTTGCATAAAAAAGAAGGTATTTCGGCCCTTGAGGTGGTTATGACCAAAATCGGCGCCGGTGGTAAATTTGACAAGGATTCCTATAAGGTTTCCGGAGGACTTCATGGCGTTGGTGTTTCAGTTGTAAATGCGCTATCGGACCATTTGAAGGCGACTGTTTTTCGGAAGGGTAAAATTTGGGAACAAGAATACGAAAGAGGAAAATCCCTTTATCCTGTAAAGAGCGTAGGAGACACTACCGAAAGGGGAACAATGGTAACATTTCACCCAGACAATCAAATCTTTACTCAGAGTATAGAGTATAGTTATGAAACGCTCGCCAATCGAATGCGTGAACTTTCTTTTTTGAACAAAGGGGTGACCATAAGTATTATGGACAAACGCCAGAAGGATAAAGATAGTGAAACAGGCTATGTGGGCGAGACTTTCTATTCCGATGAAGGTTTAAGGGAGTTTGTTAGATTTTTGGATGGTACCAGGGAAAATCTCATTCAGAATGTCATCGCAATGGAAGGGGAAAAGAATAACATTCCTGTAGAAGTTGCCATGACCTATAATACTTCCTATACAGAAAATTTGCATTCGTATGTGAACAATATCAATACTCATGAAGGGGGTACCCATTTATCTGGATTCCGAAGAGGTTTGACCAGTACTTTAAAGAAGTATGCGGATTCATCAGGAATGTTGGATAAACTGAAATTTGAAATTCAAGGGGATGATTTCCGAGAGGGATTGACCGCCATAGTTTCTGTAAAAGTTGCAGAACCGCAATTTGAGGGGCAAACAAAAACCAAACTTGGTAATCGGGAAGTTTCTTCTGCAGTAAGTCAAGCCGTTTCTGAAATGTTGACCAATTATTTGGAAGAACACCCTGATGATGCCAAGGTTATTGTTCAAAAAGTAATTCTTGCGGCACAGGCAAGACACGCGGCTACCAAGGCACGTGAGATGGTACAGCGCAAGACGGTTATGAGCATTGGTGGACTACCAGGGAAACTTTCTGACTGTTCGGATCAAGATCCTATTAACTGTGAGGTATTCTTGGTTGAGGGTGATTCGGCGGGTGGTACTGCCAAACAAGGCCGCGATAGAAATTTCCAGGCAATTCTTCCTTTACGTGGTAAGATTTTGAATGTTGAAAAGGCGATGCCTCACAGAGTTTTCGATAATGAGGAAATAAAGAACATATATACTGCTCTAGGTGTCACCATTGGTACCGAAGAAGATAGTAAGGCCTTGAATATAGATAAGTTGAGATACCATAAAGTGGTGATCATGTGTGATGCCGATGTAGATGGTAGCCATATCGAAACATTGATTTTGACCTTTTTCTTCCGATATATGCGTGAGTTAATTGAGGGTGGCCATGTATATATTGCTACTCCACCTTTGTATCTAGTTAAGAAAGGTGCTAAAAAACGATATGCTTGGGACGATGAGGAGCGTGATGCAATAGCCAATAGTTATAGTGGTGGTGTTAGTATTCAACGCTATAAGGGACTTGGTGAGATGAATGCTGAACAATTATGGGATACTACTATGAACCCTGATTTTAGAACGTTACGCCAAATTACTATTGAAAACGCAACTGAGGCTGACCGTATTTTTTCAATGCTAATGGGTGATGAGGTTCCCCCAAGAAGAGAGTTTATCGAGAAAAATGCTGTTTATGCTAATATTGATGTTTAAATAGTACCGGCTATATTGGGTATAAAAAAACCTGCTCGGTCTTCCGAGCAGGTTTTTTAGTTGTATTTAAGTTTACATGTATTTATTCTCTTTTGGCCAACATGTTGCCATTCGCATCTTCCAAATGCGTACCATTCTCAGATTTTTTCATGGTAACAATGTCATCCGTTTTGTTTTCCAATCCAGGATATGATATGGTATACGTGCCATTATCCTCTTTCCAACTGAAATCGGTCAATACTTCAATCTTATTATTGTTATAAGTATGGAATCTTCCTAAGTAAGCATCATTGAAGATCCATTCCTTCTTTAGGGTGCTTTTTGCGGTCTGACTTGTTGCGTTTACCTCATTATTGGTCCATATGCCAATAACAGGGTCATTGTTTTCAGGTATTCGCGAACAATTGCTCGCGAGTATGATGCCAATGATTGCCATTAATGAAAATAACTTTTTCATTTTGTAGGTTTTTTTGATTTCGGGACATTTACTTCTTTAAGAACGCCATACGTTCACTCGGTATTGCTAAAATTCGATGTATGGCACGCTATTCGGTTTTTCTTCGTTGAAGTACCATTTTTTTTAACATCAGCTGCATTTCATCGATTCTTTTTATAGCTGTCAGCCCAATATTATTGTGCATTTCATCAAGTATTTTCTTTTAGGAATTCGTAATTTCGCAAAACTTTAATGTGAACATAAAAAATATTTTATATGAAAATTACTGTAGTAGGCGCGGGTGCTGTTGGTGCTAGTTGCGCAGAGTATGTAGCCATCAAGAATTTTGCGTCTGAAGTGGTATTGTTGGATATTAAGGAAGGGTATGCTGAAGGCAAGGCGATGGATTTAATGCAGACTGCCTCCTTAAACGGTTTTGATACCAAAATTACTGGATCTACCAGTGATTATTCTAAAACGGCAGGAAGCGATATTGCAGTGATAACTTCGGGTATTCCCAGAAAACCTGGTATGACAAGAGAGGAACTGATCGGCATCAATGCCGGAATAGTGAAAACAGTATCCCAGAATTTGTTAGAGTATTCACCGGATGCTATTCTTATAGTGGTTAGTAACCCAATGGATACCATGACCTATTTGGTACATAAAACAACAAATCTTCCAAAACATAAGATTATTGGTATGGGAGGTGCTCTAGATAGTGCCCGTTTCAAGTATCGCTTGGCAGAAGCTATGGAGGCCCCAATTTCAGATATTGATGGTATGGTAATCGGTGGTCATAGTGATAAAGGTATGGTGCCTTTGATATCTCATGCCACGAGAAATAGTATTCGTGTTTCTGAGTTTCTATCTACGGATAGATTGCAACAAGTTGCAGATGATACCAAAGTTGGTGGTGCAACCTTAACCAAGTTATTGGGTACAAGTGCTTGGTATGCTCCTGGAGCTGCAGTTTCTGGTTTGGTGCAGGCAATTGCATGTGACCAAAAGAAAATGTTTCCTTGCTCGACCTATCTAGAAGGTGAGTATGGTTTGAACGATATTTGTATAGGTGTTCCTGTGATTTTAGGGAAAAACGGCATTGAACGCATTGTAGATGTTCCCTTAAGCGATGCGGAAAAGGCAAAAATGCAAGAAAGCGCTGAAGGAGTTACCAAAACAAATGGTCTTCTTGAATTGTAGTTGAAAATGTATTTAAGGAATAAAAACATCCCGTTGAAAGACGGGATGTTTTCGTTTCTTACAATAACTCTTAAATTAATTGCCAATTCTTGGTGTAAATCCTATATTTGCACGCTGTTATAAAAACCACAAAAAACAACTCAATCCATGCAAAATAAAGGACTTATAAAGCTTTTTGCTTTCTTGTTCGGGTTAGTGAGCATATATCAACTGTCTTATACATTCATTACCAACAAGGTTGAAGATGATGCGAAGGCTTATGCTGTTAGCCAAATTTCCGATTCAGAAACTGATGCCATAACTAGACAAGAGGCTTTAGCTGCTCGTTATTTGGATTCCGTCGGTCCCAACAAAATATTTGGTTATACCACTTACGATGCTGCCAAGAGAAAAGAGTTGAACAAAGGTCTTGACTTGAAAGGTGGTATCAACGTAACACTTCAGATATCGATTAAAGATATCTTGAAAGGACTAGCGAATAATACAAAAAGTCCTGTTTTTAATAAAGCTCTGGCAGATGCTGATGCAGCTTCCAAAAATAGTGATGATACCTACTTGGATTTGTTTTTCGATGCTTTTGATAATATCAAGGGAGATTCCAAATTGGCTTCCCCAGAGATTTTTGCCAACAAAGGTTTAAGCGACGCGGTTAATTTTCAAATGAGCGATGATGAGGTAAAACCTATTATCAGAACCAAGATTGACGAGTCTATTGTATCTGCATTCGAAGTATTACGTGAGCGTATTGATGGTTTTGGGGTGACCCAACCTAATATTCAAAGAATCGGTACTTCTGGCCGTATTTTGGTGGAATTGCCGGGGGCTCGGGATATTGCAAGAGCTCAAGAATTACTTTCGAGTACCGCACAATTGGAGTTCTGGGAAACCTATGAACCAAACAACACAAGCTTTAGTACCTTTTTAATCCAAGCCAATGAGAAACTGAAAACATTGGTTGAAACAGAGGTGGAAGAAGTAAAGCCTGAGAGTGAACTAGATTCATTACTTTCTGATGTAAGTTCAGACTCGTTGGAGTTGGCCAATCAGGTCAACCCATTATATGACCTTTTGCTTCCCCCTACTCCAGGTAGGAATGCAATGTTCGGGGCAGCTGTTAAGGATACGGCTAAAGTAGGCGAGTACCTGAGAATGCCTGAGATTCAACGCTTATTACCGGCCGATATTCAGTTTACGAAGTTCGTATGGGGAAGACCGGAAACCGAGGATACTGAAATCATTGATTTGTTCGCTTTACAATCGAATAGAGATGCTACTCCGCGTATGAGTGGTGATGTAGTAAGTGATGCACGTGATACTTTTGATCAGTACGGTAAGCCTGCGGTAACCATGAACATGAATTCAAAAGGAGCCAAAGAATGGCAGAAACTGACCAGTGATGCGAATTTGCACAATACGGGGATCGCGGTTGTCTTGGATAATAAAGTATACACTGCTCCAGGTTGTTCCGTAGTTGGTGGAATAAGCGGTGGAAATACTGAAATAACAGGTACATTCTCCATTACGCAAACAAAGGATATAGCTAACGTTTTAAGAGCTGGTAAACTTCCGGCATCAGCCGAGATTATTCAGTCGGAAGTTGTGGGCCCATCATTGGGTCAAGAAGCTATCGATAGCGGTTTGATGTCCTTCTTGATTGCAATGGCCATTGTTTTGATTTGGATGGTTTTCTATTATGGAAAAGCGGGTCTCTTTGCAGATATTGCTTTGCTCTTGAACATTTTATTGATTTTCGGAGTATTGACCAGTTTGGAAGCTGTATTGACACTGCCGGGTATCGCTGGTATAGTATTGACAATAGGTATGTCAGTGGATGCGAACGTACTGATCTTTGAACGTATTAAGGAAGAATTGGCCAAAGGCAAAGGCAAAGGTCAAGCGGTAGCCGACGGTTTTAGTAATGCGCTTTCTTCCATTTTGGATGCCAATGTCACTACCGGGCTTACAGCATTGATTTTATTCTTATTTGGTTCAGGACCTATAAAAGGTTTCGCAACAACTTTATTAATAGGTATTCTAACTTCTTTGTTTACAGCGATTTTCGTTACTCGACTTTTGGTTGATTGGTACTTAAGTGGTAAAGGAAGAAGGTTGGATTTCTCTACAGCGATTACCAAAAACCTATTCACGAAAATGAATATCAAATTCTTGGCGAAACGTAAGATTGCTTATGTTATATCTTTGATTTTGGTAGGGATAGGTGTATTTTCTTTGCTCACTACAGGACTACAACAAGGTGTCGATTTTATAGGAGGTCGTTCGTATCAAGTACGATTTGAAAAACAGGTCAATCCATCTGAAATTTCTTCGGAGCTGAACGAAGTATTTGGTAGCGGTACTAACGTAAAACGTTTTGGTGAGGCCAATCAAATAAAAATTACCACACCTTACAAAGTGGATGTTGAGGGAATAGAGGTAGATAATGAAATACAGGATAAATTGTATACTGCACTTCAGAAATACTTGCCTGACGGTACTAGCGAGGCCGATTTTAAAGTAGGTAGCGGTGAAGATTCGATTGGGATTTTGCAATCTATTAAAGTCGGACCAACCATTGCGGATGATATTAAGAAGAACGCTTTTTTAGCCATCTTAGGTTCTTTGGCAGTTGTATTCCTATATATCTTATTGCGTTTCCGTAAGTGGCAATTCTCATTGGGAGCTGTTACGGCGGTATTCCATGATGTGATGATCGTTCTCGGAATTTTTTCTCTTTTCGGAACTATAATGCCATTTAACATGGAAATCGATCAGGCGTTCATTGCAGCGATTCTTACGGTAATCGGATATTCTTTGAATGATACGGTGGTTGTATTTGACCGTATTCGTGAGATTATTGCGGAGAAAGGTTGGCGAAATGGAGATAACGTGGACTTGGCTTTGAATAGCACTTTGAGCAGAACCTTAAATACGTCTTTGACAACTTTGGTTGTGCTGTTGGCAATATTTATTTTCGGCGGAGAATCTTTACGTGGATTCATGTTCGCTATGATTATTGGTATTATTGTAGGTACGTATTCATCTTTGTTTATTGCCACGCCGGTGATGTTCGATTCGTTGAGCAAGAAAATCAAAAGTGGAGGAGGAAAGGAAGAATAAAAATAACCAATGACATTGTAAAATAAACGAGCCGCTATCTA
>CAZTLZ010000024.1:4758-13935 GCA_964614665.1 uncultured Maribacter sp. | reverse complement strand
CGTTTATTTTACAAGACCAACCGAACCATTTTCAGTCATCTGTAGTTCATAGATTTTATCCGGTTCGAGCCCTGGTTCTTTTCGGTGCGAAACAAAAATAGTTGCTATATCACTTTCCTTGGCCATTTTATTTACCAGGGCCACTAGCAATCTAGCGGATGCATCGTCAAGTCCGGCGGTAGGCTCATCCAAGATTAACAACAAAGGGTGTTTGATCATGGCCCTGATAGTCATCACCAACCTTTTTTGACCCATACTTAAATCATGAAATCGTTTATCTTTTATGGCCCACAGATCAACCAATACCAACCATTTTTTTGCCAATCTTTGTTGTATCTCAGTCGGTTTTATATACAGGCCTATTGAGTCATTCAGACCTGAAATAATCATATTTTCAACCGAGTGATATCCCGTAAACTTGTCGGTCATGGCAGGAGTAAAGTAGCCGATTTTTTGTTTGATATTCCAAATACTTTCTCCGCTCCCTTTCTTCTGTCCAAAGAGGAAAAGTTCTTGTCCATAACCTTTGGGGTTTTCCCCCGTTATCATAGAAAGAATAGTGGATTTTCCACTTCCATTTTTACCTATTAGTTGCCAGAACTCTCCTTTTTTGATAGTCCAATCAATATTCTGAAGCACCGTTTTATCCCCAAACCGAATGCTAACCTTTTCTAAAGCCACCAAGTCATCACCTTTGTGGGTGATTTTTTGTGGCGATTCAGGAATTTTTCCTGAAAAAGGGATTTTGTCAGTACTTTTTGCAATGAAACTCAAGCCCTTTTGAATCGTGAGTTTCGATTCATTTAAGCTGGCATAGTTCTCAATAAATGGAAGTAGGTCGCTCCTTCTACTTATGAGTAATACGAAAGTCGTTTGTGTCGATTTTTCCGTTAGGGTGCTTACTAATTTTTCCTGAGAATCGGTATCAAGATTGTCAAAAGGATTGTCAAGTATAACATAGTCTGGGCTTATCTGAAATAAATAATTTAGCAAGGCTTTTTTCTGTTCTCCGCTAGACATAGATTGCAGTGATTGTTGCCTATTTTGCGTAAGAATTTTAGTGTCATGACGATCTTCTTCGTCCATGAAGTGCTGTATGGCCAATTTCGAATACAAAGCTCCATCTAATCCCGCCAAAGCTTCTAACTCTTTAGGTGGGGTATTCTTCAAAAGTGAACGAATGAATTTACCCTTGTGTGACTTGTTATTAATAAATATGGCCCAGTGCTTAGAACTCATAGAGCTATTCTATAAATATGAACAGGATTGTCGTCGTAGACGGTTGTCTTGTCTAAATGCATGCCATTGTTCAATGCAACTTTCTGCGAAGCAATATTGGCTATATGAATGGTTGAAATTAATGATTTAGCCAAGTTGTTCTCTTTCGCAAAAATTTTACATTTTTGTGCGGCCTCCGTAGCATAACCTTGCCTCCAATGTATGGGAAGAATGGAGTACCCTATTTCAAGTTCTTTGATTCCATCGACGGTTTGTATCAATAGTCCGCACTGACCTATAAATTCATTGGTTTTTTTGTTTACAAGGACATTCATTCCACCAAGATTGTTTTCATAGCGATGAAAAGCTTTGTCAAACCATTGTTGACATGCTTCAACCGGGTTTTTTGGTAATCCCTCCCAAAACTTACTGCTCAATGGATCTTGGTGAAAAGGCAACCAGGTATCAAAATCAGTAGGCTCTAGTTTGCGGAACCGCAGACGTTCAGTTTCCTGGCCTTCGAGTAAAAGGTTCATATTATTATAACTTTGAAAACTCGATTTTATCTCCAACATCCAAGAGCAATTTTTCCGCAATACCCGCATTGACCTCTAATACATATTTAACAGGAACTTGAGAAGAGAGCCCTGCTTCATTAAAAGGCTTTGCATTTTCTTGAAAACTGGCAATAGTTGAATCACTTTTTATAAAAATAAGATCTAGTGGAATTGCCGTGTTCTTCATATAGAACGAGTGCATTCGCTCATCTGGAAAAATAAAAAGCATTCCGTGATTTTCGGCCATGCTTTCCCGGTACATCAGTCCAGTTTGTGTTTCGTAGTCGGTTTCAGCGAACTCGATATCGAAAGCTGCAATCAGGGTGTCGACCTTTTGTTTTATGAAGGTCAGTTCACCTTCCTTTTTGAACACAATGGGCTCGGTTTTGACCACTTTTTTAGGCTCATCCTTACAGGAGAAACTCCAAAGCAACCCAACCCATAAAAGTAAAATAAATGATTTTTGAAACATTATGACTTTTTCCTAACTCCTTTTGTCGGCCTGAACATAAAGTACAATCCTATTATGATAAAGGGGATGCTTAGCATTTGACCAATGGCCAATGTGAAGGACTCATCCAATTCATTTTGCCGTTCTTTTACAAACTCTACAAAAAATCGAATGCCCCAAAGTAATACTAAAAATGTGCCGAAGAGAAACCCTGGTTTGTTCTTTTTATCTGTTTTCCAATAGAAATAATACAAAATCAAAAAGACAAAAATATAGGCTACCCCTTCATACAGTTGGGCAGGGTGTTTATAAGGTACTTTTTCCAAATACTCTGAGAATTGAGGATTACTTTCAATTGCACCGTAGGCGGCGTTGATTGTTTTTTCTTGGGTCCATGACATGGCCTGGCCAGGAGAAATGCCATCACGAATAAAACGTGTAGCAAAAGCGAAGGACTCGTCGGTTTGCTTTCCAACAATTTCCGAATTGAAGAAATTACCTAGTCGAACGCAAAAAGCACCAATAGCAACGGGTATTACGATGCGATCCAAAATCCAAAGAACCTTGAATTCCGGATACTTTCGAACATATAAAAACATTCCGATGATAATTCCTATTGCCGCTCCATGACTTGCGAGCCCTGTAAAACCAGTGAATTCATAACCATTGATAAAACCAAAAAGACTTCCCCCCGCACTTTCGCGAATGGGTAACAATATTTCCAATAAATGATCAGAATAATAAGCCCAGTCGTAAAAAAATACATGACCCAAACGGGCGCCTAGCATGGTAGCCAGAACCGTATAGATGAATAAGGAATCCAATTGTTCAATGCTCTTATTCTCATTGGAGAAAATACGTTTCATTAAGAACCAGCCTATCGCAAAGGCTGTTATCCAGAGAAGGTTGTAATATTTTATTTGTAGTGGCCCAATGTTGAAGAGCGTTTCGCTAGGGTTCCAGGTTATACCTAAAAAGTACATGTAGATTTGTTTTGAAGAGCTAAGATACTAAATGCCCTCTAGCCCCCAAAGGTTGAAATCAAATGATCTTCCAAAAGCAAACTCAAGAGGTATTGGTGGTTTACAATACCTAAAATCTGTTACATCAAGGAACAGGGTCATAACCTTTTCCACCCCAAGGATGGCAACTAAAAATTCGTTTTATAGACAACCAACCCCCTTTAAAAAGTCCGTGCTTTTTTAGTGCTTCCAAAGTGTATTGTGAACAAGTAGGGGAGTAGCGACAGGTTGCAGGGGTATAGGGTGAAATAGCAAGCTGATAGAACCTTACCAAAAGTACAAAAGGGGCTATCAGTATTTTCTTCATCTATATTGAACTTGTTTCAGAATCATTTAAGATACACTAAAGGTGGTACCTTCTTTGCCGTCTTTCAATTGAATGCCCATAGCCGCTAATTGATCTCTGATTTTGTCAGAGGTGGCAAAATCTTTGTTGTCACGGGCATTTTTTCGTAATTCGATCAATAGCTCAACAACTCCTGAGAGTTTATCGGTATTTCCAGTGCTATCGTTTTTGTTTTCTAATCCCAATACATCAAAAACAAAAGCATTCATGGTTGATTCCAAGGTTATTTTATCCTCAAGAGAAATACTTTCACGCCCTTCGTTGATGGCAGTGATATGTTTAACGGCATCAAATAATTGGGCAATTAAAATGGGCGTATTGAAATCGTCATTCATGGCACCGTAGCACTTCTGCTTCCAAGAAGAAACATCAAAATCAGAAGTTTTACCGGCCTCCAAATTTTTGAGCGTACTGATTGAATCCATGAGTCGATGAAACCCTTTTTCAGATGCTAGTAAGGCATCGTCGCTTAAATCGAGAATACTGGCATAGTGTGCCTGCATCATAAAAAAGCGCACTACCGAGGGCGAAAACGGCTTACTTAAGATGTCATTGTCACCTGAAAAGATTTCTTCTGGAAGAATACTGTTCCCGGTGGATTTTGCCATTTTTTTTCCGTTCATGATCAGCATGTTTCCATGCATCCAATAATTAACGGGTGATTGGCCGAAGCTGGCTTCAGCTTGGGCTATTTCACATTCATGGTGTGGAAACTTCAAATCCATTCCCCCTCCGTGAATATCAAAAGTTTCACCAAGATATTTGGTGCTCATAGCCGTACACTCCAGATGCCAGCCAGGAAAACCATCTCCCCATGGGGAAGGCCAACGCATAATATGTTGTGGTTCGGCTTTTTTCCAAAGTGCAAAATCCTGTGGGCTTTTCTTCTCATCCTGGGCAGTCAAATCTCGGGTATTGGAAATCATATCCTCCAATTTTCTACCACTCAACTTTCCGTACTCGTTGCTCTGATTGAAAGTTGTTACGTCGAAGTACACTGAACCGTTTTTCTCGTAAGCATAGCCCTTTTCTAAAATACCCTTAATAATTTCTATTTGTTCGATGATATGTCCTGTAGCGGTGGGCTCAATGCTTGGAGGTAAAAAATTGAATTTTTGCAGGATATTATGAAAGTCAACGGTGTACCGCTGTACTACCTCCATTGGCTCAAGTTTTTCCAAGCGTGCTTTTTTCGCGATTTTATCCTCTCCATCTTCAGCATCGTCGACCAAATGTCCGGCATCGGTAATATTCCGAACATAGCGTACTTTGTATCCTAAATGCCTGAAGTAGCGGAATATCATATCAAATGACATAAAGGTTCTGCAATTTCCCAAATGTACATTGCTATAGACCGTAGGGCCACATACGTACATGCCAATATGACCTTCATTTAAAGGCTTGAAGACTTCTTTTTTACGATTAAGGGAATTGTAAATTTTCAGTTCGTGACTTTGGTACAACTGCATTGTATAGGCAAACGATTAGAAATTGGTATCTAGGTTGATGTAATCCAAAAATTCGCGACGTACGGCCTCCTCTTTGAATTTGCCGCCATATTCTGCGGTCACGGTGCTACTCTCAATATCTCTAATTCCTCTGGAGTTCACACAGAGATGCTTGGCATCAATTACACAGGCAACATCATCGGTACCCAATACCTTTTGTAATTCACGTACGATCTGTATGTTCAAACGTTCCTGAACCTGGGGTCGTTTGGCATAATAATCAACAATGCGATTCATTTTTGACAAACCAACTACTGTTCCGTTTGATATATAAGCAACATGCGCCCTACCTACAATAGGTAGTAAATGATGTTCGCAAGTAGAGTATAGTGTGATATTCTTCTCAACCAGCATTTCACCATACTTGTATTTATTTTCAAAGGTAGAGGCTTTAGGTTTTCGCTCTGGATGCAAGCCTCCAAAAATTTCGTTGACGAACATTTTAGCTACTCTGTTTGGCGTACCTCTTAAACTGTCATCATCAAGGTCAAGTCCAAGCGTAAGCATAATTTCCCTAACGTTTTCCTGGATTCTTTCAATCTTCTCTTTATCATCAAGTATAAAAGCATCTTCACGCATAGGTGTTTCTTCTGATGATGAAACATGTCCGTTTCCCATCTCCTCAAAATGCTCTTCCAATGTCTTATCGATTTTCATCTCAATCTAACTTTTTCGAACTGTAAAGATATACATTATATGGCACTTTATACTCTATTTAGGGCATTACACAACATAAATTAGTGTTAACTATAACCGTGGTTTAATTTTATGAGTTACAATGTTTTACCTACTTATGAAACGTTATTACTTCATTTTTGGAGTGCTATTCTTTCTCGTGATACAAAACGGGTTTGGACAAATTGCCAAAGATTGTATCGATGCAATTCCCATTTGTAGCAATACACCTGTTAATGGTGGTACTGATGGCTTTGGAATAGACGATTTCAATGGCTCAAAAATTCAATGTAACGGTGTCAATTCTGGGTTAGGTGAGACTAATTCTGCTTGGTATAGATTCAGAACGGGTGCTTCAGGACAATTAGGCTTCAATGTAGGGGTCAATGCCACAGAAGATTGGGACTATGCGCTCTACAAAACCAATGACTGCAATTCTCTTGGAGATCCGATTCGATGTAATTTTTACGATAATCAAGATCAAAATACTTTTGTTGGAGTAGGAGAGGATCCAACTGGTGACACAGCGAACATTCAATATGAGGAATGGTTAGATGTTACTCCTGGTGAAGATTATTACCTACTTATCAATAATTTCAGCAATAGTAATTCAGGATTTTCCATACAGTTTTCAGGTAATATTTTTGTAACCAACCCATATGATGCTTTAGATTGTTCCATTGTAAGCAATCTATTGGGGCCGCCTATTTCTGCTTGCGAATTTGATACGATTGTTTTGGATGCTACTACAACTGACGCTTTGGATTATACTTGGTTTAGCGATACAGGTAGTGGTTTTCAAGAAATCATTGGTGAAAAGAACCCGACTTATAATGTGCCCGGCTCGGCCAACTATCAAGTGGTGGTTGCTCGTGCAGCCGGTAATATCATAAGTGAAGTGCAGGTTGCATTTTCAACAGTGCCAACGGCCCATCCTGTTTCTGATGACGCATCCTGTTCAGGAATGACAACATACGACTTATCTTCAAAAGATAATGAGGTTCTTGGAAGTCAAGATCCAAATTCGGCCGTGGTGAGTTACCATGGCTCATTAAGTGATGCAATGGTAGGTGTAAAATCGCTTCCTAAAGAATATCCGGCACAGGCAGGCTCACAAACGATTTATGTCCGTGTAACATCTACGGAGAACCCTGATTGCTTTGATACCCCGCAAGAATTTCAACTCATCAATTTGGAATCTCCTGTATTGGATTTTCCATCAGAAGCTTATTTATGTGATGATAATTCGAGTATCGCGATAGGTGCTGCTAGCTCAACTCCTAATTATACGTATTCATGGGATACAGGAGAGAATACTTCAAATATTATGGTCTCGCAGACAGGTGTTCATACCCTTACAGTAACAAATACGCAAGCAGGTCTTAGCTGTTCTGATTCGAAGACAGTTACGGTTGTTGTTTCCTATTTACCTACAATTACTGGCATCGAAATAAACGACCTCCAAAGTGATAATTCGGTAACCATTGAGACCGATATAGAAGATGATTGGCTCTATCAATTAAATAATGAAGAACCACAATCTTCGAATACACTTACAAACGTCCCCCCTGGTGAACATACTGTAAGCGTCATTGACCCAAGAGGTTGTGGGTCAATAAGTGAAGAAATCATTGTAGTAGGATTTCCTAAGTTTTTTACTCCTAATGGCGATGGAAGGAATGATAATTGGACCATTGAGGGCATAGAGACGTTAACGAATCCGGTAATCATGATTTATGATCGCTATGGCAAACTCATGAAGCAATTGAATGCGTCAAATTTTGGTTGGGACGGCTCGTCCAATGGTCAAGAAATGCCATCTTCCGATTATTGGTTCAAACTGACCTACA
Organism: uncultured Maribacter sp.; assembly: GCA_964614665.1. GTDB lineage: Bacteria > Bacteroidota > Bacteroidia > Flavobacteriales > Flavobacteriaceae > Maribacter_C. The sequence continues at coordinate 6,308 of CAZTLZ010000024.1, read as the reverse complement.
CGGACACCAATGGCCAAACAACCACTGCTAAATACATCAACAATCACTTTTCCCTAAGAAGGTGATGCAATCCAAAATAGGGATTACATCGATAAACGACAGAAATTCCCGATGAACATATACTAAACTAAGAGAGGTGGAGTTATACTAAGTATTAAGAGTTTACTAGAAGTCCCTTAATCTATGCGAACACTCCTTATAACCTTCTGCTGTTTGTTCCTTTTTTCTATGGGAGTAACTGCGCAATCTGCGAATTCTGGCGATTGTAGAACTGCTATTCCTGTTTGTGCCGATGCGCCAATTAACATAACGGTAGACGGTAGGGGAGCCATAGATGACTTCGATCCAGAGGTTATCACAGAGACTGGTTGTCTTGAAAAGGGAAGCCTTACTTCGGCTAATATAGAAAATAATACTTCATGGCTCGTTTTTAGAGCTGGTACAGGTGGTCAGGTAGGTTTTGATATTGAGACCTTACCCAGCGTAGGAAATACGATTACAGCAGAATGGGATTTCGCAGTTTATGGTCCAGATGTCGATTGTGCCGATATCAGCAATGGCACGGTACAACCCATACGCTGTAATTATGAAGTAAATGGCACGAATTTTACTGGAATAGGAGTGAATCCAGAGAATGGACAGGCCGGTGCACCGCCGATTCCTCAAAACCAAAATACCTATGATGAATATCTTGACGTTCAGCCTGGTGAGATATACTACATTTTAGTCAATAATTTCAATACCAACTTTGACAACGAAGCAGAAGACTTCATGCTGACTTTTACAGGAAGTTCTGTTCAAGCAGATCAAAATACCGCTCTTGATTGTACCTTACGTGATGAATTCTTAGGATTGGATATAACTGCCTGCGTTGGTGACCCTGATATTATTTTAAGTGCTTTGCGTTCGCCTGCAGGTGGTGACATAGACAATGTGGTCTGGTCCGTCGATTATGATGATGATGGTGTTGTAGACGCTACCAATTTGCCAGGCATCGGCGCTTTTGGTGCTGAATTCATTGTTTCAAGTCCAAACACGGGAAGATACTTTGCCGAAATAACTACACTTTCAGGAACACCACCCATAGTTTCTGATGTTGGGGGGGTATTTATTGAGTTCTTTGGTGATCCGGAATTTGTTGGTGTTGAAATTTTGGATACGAACCTATCCATTGACCCTGACATAAACAATATAGAGATTATTATAAATGGTAATAGCGAGTATGAGTTTGCGCTGAATGGTGGAGCGTTTCAAGATGAAGCCATTTTTAATGACATAGCGCCAGGCTTGAATTCTATTATTATCAATGATAAAAATGGATGTGGCACGACGGAGGAAGAATTCTTAATGGTGGCCTATCCAAAATTTTTTACTCCGAATGGAGATGGAATCAATGAAACTTGGAATATTAAAGGAATTGAAACTCTTGGGAGTCCCATGGTTTTTATCTTCGACCGCTATGGTAAACTTTTAAAGCAGTTAGATGCCAATTCCGCTTGGGATGGCACCTACAATGGTTTAAAAATGCCAACAAGTGATTATTGGTTTGA
>CAZTLZ010000024.1:0-4748 GCA_964614665.1 uncultured Maribacter sp. | reverse complement strand
CAATGGTCAACGTATGCCCTCTTCTGATTACTGGTTTCGTTTCGAGTATAATGAATCTATTGACAACGTGGTGGTAGCCAAGACGCGAAAAACACATTTCACCTTAAAAAGGTAAGTGTGTAAAAAACGAGGCAACCTTCTAGTGGGGGATAGTACTTGAAGATTACCTCATTAAAGTATATAGCACTTACTTAGAAATTCATGGTATAGCTAAGTGTGGCATTTGTATTTATGACGTTAATAAGTGCAGGGGTATCTAGACCTGTATCGAAGAGCGTCTCAGATATATCGCGTTCCGTTCTACTTAATGCAAGATCTAATCTGCTTCCTCCAAAATCAAAACCTATTCCCGTAGAAATTCCATATAAATCACCAAGAACGGCCGGGTTTGCATAAGGGCTTTGTTCAAAACGATACCCCCCTCGAAGGCTAAAACGTTTTATCCTATATTCACCACCGACTCTAATGGTAGATACGGTGCCAAATGAATTTGCCACTTCGTTATTTACCGAGGCGAAACTCGAATCACCTGTTGGGCCTAGCTCAGCCTGTGACATGTCTTGATAACTATAATCAAGGCTCAAAAGACCGTTTTTGCCAAAAATCAATGCGGCACTTCCTGTTAGTTTAGAAGGTGTTTTTATAGTATATCTCGGAAAAAGATTGACCACGTCAAGGTTTATAAAATTGATATTTTCGTCAGCCAAATCAGAACTGATCCGCTGAGATAGGTCATCTGTCAAGCGATACCAAGTTGGCGATTGGTAGCTTCCACCTATTCGAACTACATCATTCAATTTGGCAATGGCACCGAGACTAAAAGAAAATCCAGACCCCTCAGTATGCAATAGGTTATCAAAGGTGGTTCGTTGAATTTCAGAAGTGTCGTCGTAACCGGTTTCCGTAAACTCATCATAGCGATCATACAAAATAGTATGAAAATTTAAGGAAGCGCCTAAATTCAATTTTTCTTGGTATTGCGAGGCAAAGTTCACAGTGAATTTGCTATTGTAACCTGTGGTGTTTCGCATTAAATTTTGGCCAACCGCAGAATAGCCAGCATTGCTCATATAATCCGTATTGGTGTCATCATCCACAGCCACAGGGTCTATTAACCCACCATAATAGCCAAGAAAAGACTGTTGGTCACCAAATCCTTGTTGTGCACCAATATCTAAATAGGCATCTTCAATAAATTCATCTTGTTGGAGTAAAATCGAACCGAAGGGCACTCCGCCAGCAAAATTCAAAAAATAATTGTCAATACCTTGATTGCTATTTCCATTAATCAATACCTGATTATCAAAATTTTGAACGATATCATAATTCCCCGCTATTGCTACTTTGTTCCATTCTGATTCAGAGTTTGCGCTTTTGAAAACCAAAACACCGCCAACCTGATTCACGTCAATGTTAGTGTCGATTGTATTACTGCTGGTTCCAAAATAAGTAGTTGAATTGTCGTTGTTGTATGCGGTACCGGAAAAAGTAAACAAACTGTTATTGAATACGGCTGATCCAGCAGGGTTGATGTTTAGAGACGATAAGTCGCCACCTAACGCTCCGAAAGCACCTCCCATTGCCTGAAAACGGGCCGTACCCTGCAGGTTTTCTGTACTGTAGCGTAATACATCATTACTATTCTGAGCCGTTGCGATTGTGCATGCCGATAGCACTATGAAAGTTATAAACCTTTTCATTTTTTACAAATTTTTGATAATCCTTAGTGAAATTTATATGGCTTATTGACGGCCTCTACTACTACTAGATCTTCCTCCCGAGGACCTACCGCTAGATGACGACCTACTTCCGCCAGAAGATCTGCCTCCTGAGTATGAGGATCTAGATGACCCACCAGAACTCCTGTAACTACCTGAGCTTCTTGTTGAGCCCCCTGATGAACGGTAGCTACCACTGCTTCGACTTGGGCTGCTTGATCTATATGAACTTCTACTTCTTGATTGGGTTCTTGTACCACTTCCGTAGCTTCTAGTTCTGCTTCCCGAACTTCTATAGGTCGATGTTCTTGGTGTACTGCTCCGTGTTCCACTATATCTTGAAGAAGATGTTCCACTTCTTGATGAGCCAGTATATCGGCGAGGTACAGCCCTTGTACTTCTACTGGTTCTATAAGCTCTATTTTGATCAACACCCACTGTTCTACGTGACGCTACACCACTTCTATAAGCTCGAGAACTTCTTGAGCTTCGCGATGATAGTGCACTTCTGTTCGCACTTGAGCGGGCAGTTGAACTTCTATATCTTGGAGAAGTACCTCTTGAGGTATTCAAGTTAGATCTACCCCTAAGAGCAACTCTTCCACTATTACTTGCAAACGAATTGTTATTGTAATATCCTCGTCGACCTGAGTTGTATGCATAATTACGGCTTCCATAATAGGAATTATATCCGTAAGGAGGACACCAAGCATATCTATAACCGTAACCTCCCCAACCCCAGTTGTTCCAGCCACCATAGTAACCACCCCAACCCCAGTTGTTCCATCTATTCCATCTGTTCCAGCCCCAACCGTAGCCTCCGTAGCCCCAGTTGTTCCATCCCCAATAGGGATTGGCCCAGCCACCGTAGTAACCACCCCAGCCCCAATTGTTCCAGCCACTATCATAAACGTTGATATTGACACTTGTAGCGTTGTCTCCCCATCCGCCATTACCTACATAGTCATTTCCATTATCATAGTAATCCGTTAGTTGACCTTCGTTGATACTATCGTTTTCGACTGTACTTGAGTACGAATCCACATCCGTAAAAATTTCACTGTCCAAAATTTCACCGATTTCATCCGCCTTTTGACCAAAGTAGTTGGTGTAGGGATCGTCACCTTTTTTTTGTTGCTTCTGAACTACTCGCTGAGGAGCTCTTTCAACAGAAACACGAGTATCACTGCCATAGATACCATCATTATCATAGTACGATGCTGATTGGTAAGAACCGCATGAAATGACTAAAAAGCCCACCGCAGAAAATAGAATCGCGGTACGCAATTTTTGGAGGTGTAGGGATTGTATCATCGTTGTAATTTAAATTGTTGAACTTTATAAAAATAGTTAGTTTTACCGAACTATTACGATAACATTAACACAAGTTCTGTGCCAAACTATAAATAATGGGTAAAAATTTAACGAAGCGAAGTGAGGACTATTCCAAATGGTATAATGAGCTTGTTGTCAAGGCGGATTTAGCCGAAAATTCAGGAGTTCGTGGCTGTATGGTCATCAAACCATACGGATTTGCCATATGGGAGAAAATGCAAGGGGAATTGGATAGAATGTTTAAGGAAACGGGGCATGAGAATGCCTATTTTCCATTGTTCATTCCTAAATCTTATTTAAGTAAGGAAGCTAGCCATGTTGAAGGTTTTGCGAAGGAATGTGCTGTTGTGACTCACTACCGTTTGAAAAACAGTGAAGACGGTAGCGGCATCATTGTAGATCCCGAAGCGAAGTTGGAAGAGGAGTTGATCGTAAGGCCTACCTCAGAAACTATCATTTGGGACACCTATCGTAGGTGGATACAATCGTATCGAGACTTACCACTATTGATTAATCAATGGGCAAATGTGGTACGTTGGGAAATGCGTACACGCTTGTTCTTGCGTACTGCTGAGTTTCTCTGGCAGGAGGGTCACACGGCCCATGCTACCGAACAGGAGGCCATTGAAGAAGCGCAACAAATGATGCATGTATATGCCGAATTTGCTGAAAAACATATGGCTGTTCCTGTCATTCGTGGTACAAAAACAGAGAGCGAACGTTTTGCTGGTGCTTTGGAAACCTACTGTATTGAAGCACTGATGCAAGATGGTAGGGCATTACAAGCAGGAACCTCTCATTTTCTTGGGCAGAACTTCGCAAAAGCGTTTGATGTGAAGTTTGCCAACAAAGAAGGGAAAAAGGATTTCGTTTGGGCGACCTCTTGGGGCGTTTCCACACGCCTGATGGGCGCACTTGTAATGACGCATAGTGATGATAACGGACTTGTGCTTCCTCCGAAGTTGGCCCCTATTCAAGTGGTCATTGTTCCTATTTATAGAGGATTAGAACAATTAGATGCCATTTCGGAGAAAGTACATCCGTTGGTGAAGGAATTGCGTGCAAAGGGCATATCCGTTAAATATGATAACCGTGATACACATAAGCCTGGCTTTAAATTCAATGAGTATGAGTTAAAAGGAGTTCCGGTACGATTGGCCATTGGTCAGCGTGATATGGAAAACGGAACATATGAAATCGCGCGACGTGATACCTTAGAGAAGGAAACGGTGCCTATGGATGAGGTGGTATCTAAAATCGAATTTCTATTGGAGGATATTCAGAAGAATATTTTTCAAAAAGCTGCCGATTATAGGAGCGATCATATTACAGAGGTTGATTCTTATGACGAATTCAAAGCGGTCTTGGAAGAAAAAGGTGGATTCATCTCTGCCCATTGGGATGGTACTACGGAGACTGAGGACCGGATTAAGGAGGAAACAAAGGCAACGATTCGCTGTATTCCAATCGATGTAAAACAAGAGGCTGGTAAATGTATGGTTACGGGTAAACCATCATCATATCGTGTACTATTTGCGAAGGCTTATTAAAAAATAATACGTGGGAGTTGTGGTAGTAAAAAATAATTGTATTTTTGCACCCGCCTATATAGCATTTTTCAATGAATGTGAAAGAGGTTTGAAATAATGGCCCGTTCGTCTAGGGGTTAGGACGCCAGGTTTTCATCCTGGTAAC
>CAZTLZ010000023.1:0-28216 GCA_964614665.1 uncultured Maribacter sp. | reverse complement strand
TTTATGAGCTAAATCTTCATAGACGCCCAAACAGGTTCAATGGTATTTACGGAGCAGCTGTTGCGGCTAAACAATCTGGAAATCAAGAAAAAGCAACACATTATTTTAAGCAACTAATTACATTAACTAAAAATTCAAATAGCAACCGGCCTGAATTAGAGGAGGCCAAACAATTTGTACAACAATCATAACTCATTCATAATATGAAAACTAAAATAGGATTATTACTTGGGGGAATAGCACTTTTAACATTGGTACATTTTATCAATAAGAATTCAAAAACGAATTCCAACATTAATTACCAAAAAGCATCTTTTAATTTTACTAAATGTACCCCTACTAAGTTCCTATTTGAAAATATAGACACTACAAAACAAATATCTCCACTATTTAAGAATTTAGGGAATCTACATTTTCCCATAACCACAGAAAATGAACGTGTTCAAGCATTCTTTGACCAGGGGGTGAAATTATCCTATGCCTTTAATCATGCTGAGGGACATCGCTCTTTTTTAGAAACAGCACGATTAGCTCCAAATACAGCAATGGCCTATTGGGGCCAGGCTTTTGCCTTGGGTCCAAATATAAATGACCCCTTACCTGATGATGAACGAAAGAACAAAATCAATGAGGCCATGGCTAAGGCCAGAAAGCTTGCGCCAAAAGCCACTGCCAAGGAACAAGCCTTGATCAAAGCTTTATCTGCGCGTTATAGTGAAGATTTAACAAAAGACGTAGCAGAATTAAACATGGCTTATATGCTTGCCATGGAAAAGGTGGTGAAAAAACATCCTGAAGATGCCAATATACAAATACTATACGCCGCATCGGTTATGAATACCGTACCTTGGAACTATTGGGATAAAGACGGAAATCCATCCCCAAATATAAAAGAAGCAAAAGCCGCACTTGAAAAATCAATTGCCTTAGAACCAGAAAACCCGGGCGGGCACCATTATTACATTCATATGGTAGAATTACCCTTTCCTGATTTGGGAGTCGCCAGTGCAGACCAATTGGCCTCGATTATGCCAGGAGCAGGTCATATTGTTCACATGCCTTCACATATCTATATTAGAGTTGGCAGATACTTAGACGCTGTTAAATCTAATCAAGCGGCTATACTGGCAGATGAGGATTATATATCCCAATGTTTTTCTCAAGGACTATATCCTTTAGCGTATTACCCTCATAACATTCATTTTTTATGGTCATCAGCTAGCTTGCTAGGTTCAAGTGAAATCGCCATTGATGCGGCAAAAAAGACGGCAGAAAAAGTTCCGGTAGGTGAACTATTAGAACTGCCTTTCCTCCAAGATTTTGCATCAATTCCTATGCAGGCATATACGCGTTTTGGAAAATGGAACGAGATTTTAACCATTCCGGCACCACGCCCAGAATATAAGCACCTTAATTTGATTAGACATTATGCACGTGGAATGGCCTTTATTAGAAAAGGAAATAGTATAGAAGCTCAAGAAGAATTGGATGCAATCGCAACCCTTAAAAAAGACCCAGAATTAGAAACCCTGGTCGCTACCATGAACAACCCATCCATCCATTCCGCAAATATCGCTTTTGAGGTAATCTCTGGTGAATTGGCAGCGTTAAAGGGGAACACATCAAAAGCCATTGAACACCTTGAAAAAGCAGTCGTTTATGAAGACAACTTAACGTACACGGAACCTGCTGCTTGGCATATTCCAACGAGGCAGAATCTTGGTGCAATTTTAATGCGAGATAATCAATTTGAAAAAGCGGAAAAGATTTATAAGGAAGACTTAGAAATACTTCGCCAAAACGGTTGGTCTTTAATGGGATTGTACCACAGTTTAACAAAACAAAATAAGCTTCAAGAAGCTGAAAAAATCAAATTAGAGTTTGATAAAGCGTGGGAGCATGCAGACATTACAATTGACACCTCAGTACTATAATGCATTTTAACAAAAAACAAAATCAATACTATGGGATCACAAAAAATTCAAGACGAACTTTGGGGCAAAAACCCAATAGATTGGGCCGAAATTCAAGAGCCAACAGGATTATCAGGTTATGAACACGCCTTACAATGGCTAAAACTAAAATCGGGTCAATCCTTGCTGGATGTTGGTTGTGGCACCGGTTTATTCAGTGATATGGCCTTTAAACAAGGCGCAAAGGTTTCTGGAGTTGATGCGTGTGAAAATTTAATTGACCAAGCTAAAAAACGAAACTCTGAAATCTCTTTTTCCACTGGAGAAATGGAAGAACTTCCCTTTTCCGATAGTTCCTATGAAATTGTATGTGGGTTTAATTCATTTCAGTATGCCGCTAGTATTAAAAATGCGTTGACCGAAGCGAAGAGAGTTCTAAAGGAAGACGGTAAATTGGTCTTAATGATCTGGGGAAACAAAGAGGATTGTGAAGCTGGAGCAATTTTAAAGGCTATTGGTCGCCAAATGCCACCACCGCCCCCTGGCGCCGGAGGACCATTTGCACTTTCAGAAAACCAATTATTAGAAAACAATCTTGAAGAAGTTGGCTTTAAAATTATTTCTAACGAAGATGTTGACTCCATTTGGAAATATCAAAATATAGACACTGCCGTAAAAGGTTTGATGTCATCCGGCCCTGCCGCTAAAGCAATAGCCCATAGTGGTTTTCAAAAAGTAAACGAAGCGATAGAAAATGCATTCACACCCTTTTTACAAGATGATAGTACCATTGTCAATAAAAACAAATGGCGCGTTGTTATATCCGAAAAATAAATACGATGTCGAAAAGAATCATCATAGCCATATTGTTAGTAGTCAGTGTTATTAGCACAGTTTATTTATATGGCTATTTCAAGAGTGATTTACCTATCTACACGCCTTTAGATTTCAATCCTGAACTAGTCGATACTTCAATTCAGGAAAATGAAAGTCATACGGTGGCCGACTTTGAATTAGTAAATCAGAACGGGGAAATAATCACTCAAGAGAATTACAAAAACAAAATATATGTAACCGATTTCTTCTTTACCCGCTGCCCGAGCATCTGTCCTGTTATGTCCAATAACATGGAAAAACTTCAGGAACGGTTTCTTACGGATAATGATGTGATGTTTTTATCCGTATCGGTTACCCCAAAATTAGATAGTGTTCCCATTCTTAAGGAATATGCCAAAGAGCATGGTGCCATAGATGCGAAATGGAATATCACGACCGGAGACAAAAAGCATATCTATAATCTGGCACGTAAAAGTTACTTTGCTGTGGTTGAACAAGGAGATGGTGGGTTGCAGGATTTTATCCATACCCCGAACTTTATATTGGTAGATAAAGAAAAGCAAATCAGGGGAGTATATGACGGCACAAATAATGAAGAGATTCAACATATTATCGCGGACATAACTTCGTTAAAATAAAAATAAACTAGCGGTGTTTTGTGATAACCTTGATCTAAAGGAAAGATTCTATTCGTGTGGCTTCCCTTGGTTGCAATAATTCCTTATTTTTAGTGAATTCAACACTATTTTAAGAATTTCCTATGTCTCGTAAAATCCAACCGATTTTGGCTATTTTGATTTTAGCCCTCTTACCTCTATTCCAATCCTGTACTACCAAATCGAACAAACCTAAAGAAATTGCACTGACCATAGTTGAGGATTCCCTTTTCGGTGCTAAAAATGCCGAGGAAATCCGCAAAAATATTACGGCCAAGGTAGCAGATGGGTTAACGTTGACACTATGGGCATCAGATTCCTTGGCACCCGATCCCGTTGCGATGGATATCGACAGTAAAGGCCGCATCTACCTCACAAGAACCAACCGCCAAAAACACTCTGAATTTGATATTAGAGGATATCGTCAATGGATGACTCCTTCTATTTCCTTGCAATCCGTTGAAGATCGTCGGGCCTTTCTACATAAAACCTTCGCCACTGAGTTAAGCGACGAGAACAGTTGGCTGAAAGACCTGAATAATGACTCCATACATGATTGGAAAGACCTTGCCGTGGAAAAAGATGAAGTCTGGATGCTGGAAGATGTCAATGGCGATGGCCTAGCGGATAAATCCACAAGGATTCTTGAGGACTTCGACGAGGAAATTACAGATGTTGCCGGGGCGCTTTTGGTTCGCGATGAAGATGTATTCGTAGGTATAGGCCCTGATATGTGGAGACTTAAAGACACTAATGATGATGGCGTTTTAGATGAAAAAACATCGATTTCGCATGGCTATGCGGTTCATATTGGTTTCGGGGGTCATGGTATGTCAGGTGCCATTCAAGGTCCCGATGGAAAAATATATTGGGGCATTGGTGATATCGGAGCTAACATTACCACCTCGGAAGGTGTACAACATAAATACCCAAATCAAGGCGTTATCGTTCGAAGTAACCCTGATGGCAGTAATTTTGAAATCTTTTCAAGGGGGCATCGAAACACGCATGAATTTGTATTCGATGCGTACGGCACTATTATTTCCTCTGATAACGATGGTGATCATAAAGGCGAAAGCGAACGTCTAGTGCATATTGTAGAAGGTTCCGATTCAGGATGGCGCGCCAATTGGCAATACGGAAAGTACACCGATCCAAAAAACAATAGCTATAAGGTATGGATGGATGAAAAACTGTTCGTTCCAAGATGGGAAGGACAGGCGGCCTATATCATCCCTCCGATTATGAACTTTCACAACGGCCCTACGGGAATGGCCTTCAATCCGGGAACCGCTTTAGGGAAGGATTGGCAGAACCGGTTTTTCCTATCGGAATTCGTTGGAGATCCCAGCAGGTCGCATATTTGGTCTTTTGATTTAAAACCAAAGGGAGCCTCGTTTGAATTGAACACGGATATTGATGTGGTAAGTGGAATATTGCCCACAGGAGTTCGATTTGGTACGGATGGTGCCTTGTACACTGCAGATTGGATAAATGGATGGGATACTAAAAACTATGGCAGGATTTGGAAGATCGATGTATCCGAAGATAAGAATGACCTCGCAATGGAAAGAAAGGAAACCAAACGCTTAATGACATTAAATTATAGTGACCAATCAAACGATGAGTTGGTAGCCCTACTTTCCTATCCTGATATGCGTATTCGTCAAAAAGCACAGTTCGAATTGGCAAAAAGTTCTTTTTGGGGGTATCGTGCCTTAAAAAATGTACTGGTAGAAGGGCAAGACCAATTTGCTAGGATACATGCCATTTGGGGCATAGGTCAAATCGCTGCCGATAATTTGAGTAAGGCGGATTGCTTGGTTCCCCTGCTATCGGACGAGGACCCGGAAATCATTGCCCAAGCGCTGAAGGTTCTGGGGGATATCAAATACCAGAAAGCGGGCTCACAGTACATACCATTGCTGAAACATGAAAATGACAGGGTTAAGTTCTTCGCTGCCCAAGCACTCGGAAGAATACACTATGGGGAAGCGGTACAACCGCTTCTTGACATGATACAAGCGAACAATGATGTAGATGTATATCTAAGACATGCCGCAGTGCTGGCCCTATCAAGAATTGGTACGCCCGAACCGATCGTGGCACTGGCAGACAGCCCGAACCGGAGTCTTAGAATCGGGGCGGTATTGGTATTGAGAAGGATGCAGCATGCGGGTGTCTCAAAATTCTTGAATGATCCTGACGAGTATATTGTTGCCGAAGCAGCTAGGGCCATCAACGATGATTGGTCTATCGAAGCAGCACTTCCTGCATTGGCGGCAACATTGACCGAAACCAGGTTTACTTCCGAACCACTGTTGCGAAGGGCAATAAATGCAGCATTGCGGGTTGGAGGAGAAAAGGAATTGGATAATCTTATTGCATTTGCAAAACGGGAGAAGGTCGATGCCGTTTTAAGAGGAGAGGCCTTGGCCGCTATCGGCACTTGGAGTGAACCGTCGGTTTTAGATCGGGTCGACGGTCGTCTTAGAGGTGAGGTCAAACGTGATGCCAAGATGGTAACGCAAAAGATAGGAGAAGAAATCCCTGATTTTCTAAAGGATGAAAGTCCTGAAATTCTAATCGGGATTTCAAAAACGCTAGAGAACCTTGGGATTACAGAATACAACAAGGACCTCTTCACTACATTCGGGAAAAGTAAATCTCCCGAAGTCCGGGCTCAATTACTATCGGCCTTAGGCAAGCTTGGGTTCGATCAACTAAAAGAAGCCGCAAGAAAAGGTATGGGAGACAAGGCGCAAATTGTTCGTGAAGCAGCCATTGGCCTTATCGATAAGCTGGATATTTCTGCTGAAAACCTGCCGTCGGTAGTAGACCCCATATTTAAAACAGGTACCGTTAGAGAACAGCAAGCCGTGCTAAATGTCCTTGGGGAAATGCCACTTGCCAAAAGCAATAATGTGCTACAGGGCCTTATAAAAAAGGTACATGCCAATAGGCTTTCCGATGGTGTCGTTCTCGATTTGGTGGAAGCCATCGAAGCAACAGGTTCTAAAAAACTAATTGCGCAGTTAGGAAAAATCAAAAGTAACGATTTCACGGTGGAAGGTTACAAAGAAACCCTCCATGGAGGAAATTGGCGAGCTGGTAGATCTGTTTTCAATAACAACCCTACCGCACAATGTGTGAGATGTCACGCTGTGAATGGAGCCGGAGGTCAGGTCGGGCCGCCTTTAGACGATATCGCGAACATTCTTACCAAAGAACAGATTTTGGAAGCCCTTATCCAACCTAGCAAACGATTAGCTCCAGGATATGGCAGCGTTACCGTTACGCTTATTGATGGTCAAGTGGTGACGGGAGTGATGGAAGAAGAAACGAAAGACGAACTCATACTACGAACGAACGATGCCGAACCTATGGAAATCGCCCATTCAAGAATCAAGAAACGTGAAAATGGTATTTCGGCAATGCCGGCAGTAGGTCGCTTAATTTCAAAGAGGGAACTTCGTGATCTCGTGGAATACTTGAATCGCTTAAAAAAGAGGAAGACCACTCCCTAGACTATAACAAGGAGGCTTCCGCTTTGGCTTTTTCAAATTCATGCATCATATCCCGGACGATTTCAGCAGCGGGTTTGATATCATGGATCAGGGCGGCTATCTGCCCTATTTCAAGTTCCCCTTCATCCATATCACCTTCGAACATCCCTCTTTTAGCCCTACCCCGCCCTAGTAATTTCTTAAGATCCTCTGGGGTAGCGCCATTTTTATACGCTTGCTGTACATCTTGGTAGAATTTATTCTTGATCAAGCGTACCGGGGCCAATTCCTTCAAGGTAAGTTGTGTGTTTCCTTCTTTGGTTTCGACAACCTTTTGCTTGAATAATCGATGTGATGAAGCCTCGGGGCTGGCCACAAAACGACTACCCACCTGCACCCCATCGGCACCTAGAATCATTGCTGCCAACATTGCCCGACCAGTAGCAATGCCGCCTGCGGCTATGAGTGGAATACTTATACGCTCTTTAACCGAAGGAATCAAAGTAAACGTGGTGGTTTCATCTCGACCATTATGCCCTCCTGCCTCAAAACCTTCAGCCACAATCGCATCGACACCTGCCTCTTGAGCTTTTAGCGCAAACTTCAAACTACTTACCACATGTACGACGGTAATTCCATTCTCCTTTAGATGGGAAGTCCATGTTTTCGGGTTTCCTGCTGAGGTAAAAACGATCTTGATTCCCGTTTCCACGATAATCCCCATCAATTTGTCTATCTCGGGATAAAGCATAGGAACATTCACCCCAAAAGGTTTAGAGGTGGCTTTTTGACATTTTTCAATATGCTCACGAAGAACTTCAGGATACATGCTTCCCGCACCTAGAAGGCCAAGACCACCTGCATTGGAAACAGCTGAAGCCAACCGCCAACCACTATTCCAAACCATTCCCGCTTGAATGATCGGGTATTCGATTCCGAAAAGTCGGGTTATACTGTTCTGCATACTATCCTGTCCATTCGAATAAGGTTGGTGTTAGAAAATAACTCCCGAACCAATAAGTTCATCCTTGATATACCAAGCGACAAACTGCCCTTCGGTTATTGCTGATTGCTTTTCTTCAAAATCAACATATAGACCTCCATCAACTTTATACAGTTTTGCGGGCTGCAATGCCTGGCGATATCGAATTCGGGCCATGACATCCATAGATTCATCTACTCTCAAGGCTAAATCAGGTCGCACCCAATGCAATTCTTCATTCGAAACAAAAAGTGTTCTTCGGTACAGTCCGGGGTGGTCTTTTCCTTGCCCTGTATAAATGACATTTTCATTGACATCGGTTTCTATGACGTACAGTGGTTCTTTGGTGCCACCAACATCAAGACCTTTACGCTGACCTTTCGTAAAGTAATGTGCCCCCTGATGTTCCCCTACCACTTTTCCATCGGTAATTCGATATGTTGCTTTTTCTGAGAAATAGGCAAGCTCTTCTACTAAGGATTCAAACTTTGGGACAGCTTTTTCAAGTTGTGGAGCATCGGAAGGTACCTCAACTATCACCCCTTTTTTGGGTTTTAGTTTTTGCTGAAGGAAATCGGGCAACCGGACTTTTCCAATAAAACAGAGTCCCTGAGAATCTTTTTTATCGGCAGTGATCAATTTATTATCCGCAGCTATTTTCCGTACCTCTGGTTTTTTCAATTCCCCAATAGGAAAAAGTGTTTTAGACAATTGTTCTTGCGACAACTGGCACAAAAAATAGGATTGGTCTTTATTGTCATCAATACCCGAAAGCAGCTGGTAGGTTTGGGAACCATCATCATTTTTCAGGATGCCTTTTCTACAATAATGCCCGGTCGCTACATAATCAGCTCCCAATTGTAATGCGATTTTCAAGAATACATCGAACTTGATCTCACGATTACACAAGACATCGGGATTGGGTGTTCGCCCTTTTTCATACTCATTGAACATATAATCGACGATACGCTCTTTATACGCTACACTAAGGTCAACCGTTTGAAAGGGAATACCCAATCTTTCCGCTACGATCAAAGCGTCATTACTATCTTCCAACCACGGGCATTCCTCAGAAATGGTCACCGAATCATCATGCCAATTCTTCATGAAAAGTCCGATTACATCGTAACCTTGTTCTTTCAACAAGTACGCTGCAACGCTGGAATCAACTCCGCCTGAAAGTCCAACAACTACTTTTTTCATTACGTATACTCAATAAAAGTGCAAAAATACGAAATAATGTAGCCATTATTTTATGACGAACTTGAACTATTATTTGCTTAGGAAAGCAACCTTACACCAATAATTACATCCTAAACTAGTAGGGTCAATCAACATAGAATTGTTTTAACTTTGAAAGAAAAATTATTGGATATGAAAAAGATTTTAATAGCGAAACGTTTCTTAGTTCTCATTGTTTCCTGTTTGGCGCTGGTATCGTGTAACCTCGACGATGGGGAAGATACTATACCCATACCTGAAACGGATATTATAGACATAGCTTCTGACAATTCGGATTTGACTTCTTTGGTCGCAGCGATTCAACTTGCAAATTTGGAAAATACGTTGAGAGGTTCAGGCCCCTTTACATTGCTAGCACCTACAAATTCAGCTTTTTCAAGTTTCTTATCGTCTAATGGTTTTGCTAATTTAGAAGCCGTGCCGGAAGAAGTCTTAAAACAGGTTTTATTGAACCATGTAATTTCTGGACGAATTGATTCGGCACCACTCATAAATCTACAACGCAATTATTTACAGACCTTGGCCGATGGACCTTCAGAAACCAAGTTATCCTTATATTTTGACGCGGTAAATGGAATTACTTTTAATGGTTCGTCAACGATTACCCAAACCGATGTAGTTGCCAAAAATGGAATTATCCATGAGGTTGATCAGGTCATCGATTTGCCTACTTTGGATACCTTTATTTCTTCCGATGATAATTTTGAGGTTTTTGGTACTGCCTTGGATGCCGCAGTTACCGTTTCAAATTTGCCCAACCTTTTAAAAGATCAGACAGAGGGACCTTTCACGGTATTCATTCCAATTGAACATGCATTCGATAACCTCTTAATAACAAATGACGATTGGGAATTTGTCAGTGATATAGAAGAAAACTATTTGGCAGCGGTTGTCGAACATCATGTAGTGAACGGTAATACCAGGTCCAGCGATATTATTGCAGGATCAACTGCTACAACCCTTGAGGGCGACGATATAACTTTTGTATTGCTTGATGGTAATTTTGAAATTACAGATGGTTCTGGCAATGAAGGTGCAATTATCGAAATAACAGATATTCAGGCTTTAAATGGAGTAATACACGGCATTCCTAATAATGTTTTGCTCCCTGATACTACAAACTAGTAAACTCACTTACAAGACAATCTAAATTCTGAACCGCCTTAGGGCGGTTCTTAGTTTGGGGAAATTAAATTCCGCTAAGAGTAGTCTTGAATTCTTAACATCATTTAACTATCTGTTAGCATACAAAAACAACCACTTGACAACTATGTTTTTTTTTCAATAAATAAATGGCTCATATTTACAGTCCCAAAACTTACCATACTTAACCTACTTAATGCTAAAAGCCCCGACTATCGTCGGGGCTTTTTGTTTTAATCATAATTAAATAATCCGTAATAAAGCTAAGAACAAGATTTATCTTTTTCCTGACTTTTTCTGCTCTTCGGCCTGCTCCATCATCTCACGCATTTTCTTCTGGAACTTGTTTTCCTTTTTAGGCTTCTTTTTGTTCTCCTGAATTTGGGCATGTATTTTGTCATTGTCCAAAATGAAATTCTTGATGACCAACATAATACCTATCGTAATTAGGTTGGAGACAAAATAATACAAGCTCAAACCACTTGCATAGTTGTTGAAGAATACCAACATAAAGAAAGGCATCAAATACATAATGAACTTCATGTTAGGCATACCAGGTTGCTGTGGCATGTTTTGACCTGTTGTCATCATCATATAAAAGAATATGGCGACCGAGGCCAAGATTGGGAACAGACTAATATGGTCTCCATAGAGCGGAATTGAAAAGCCTTCCGGAAATTGATAAATAGTATCAAAGGAAGAAAGGTCATTTGCCCATAAGAATGATTTTTGACGTAATGCAAAAGAGGTCGGGAAAAACATGAACAATGCATAGAAAATAGGCATCTGAATAAAGGCCGGTATACATCCGCTCATAGGACTAACTCCCGCTTTGCCATACAGCTTCATAGTTTCTTGCTGCTTTTTCATCGCGTTGTCTTTGTACTTCTCTCCTAACTCTGTAATCTCAGGCTTCAAGACCTTCATTTTTGCCTGAGATAGATACGACTTATATGTAGCTGGAGACATCGCCAAACGAACTAGGATTGTCATGATAACAATAGCTATTCCATATGGAAAAATACCACTTAAAAAAGTATAGAAAGGAGTAAAGACATAGCGGTTAATCCAACCAAAAATTCCCCATCCGAAAGGAATAGAATCTACCAATCCTATATCTTCATACTTAGACAAGACGGCGACATCGGTCGGGCCATAATACCAATTCATTTTTTTTGAAAGTTCACCCCCTTCAATTTCCAGAGGAACCACGGAAGTATACTCCTTAGTAAAAGCTGCTGTTCTACTTTCTTCTTCCACCAAGTTTACTGAGGTAAGGTCTGCTTTCTCGAACTCGTCCTTTGATACAAGTATTGAGCTAAAAAAGTGCTGACGGTAAGACAACCATTTGATATCGACTTCAGAATCTTCGTCGTCACTACCCTCAGAGAGCTTATCAATTTTGCCGTCCTCATGTGAATAGGTCAGACGTGTATATCTGTTTTCGTATGTAATACTTTTGTTGTGGCGTATTCCTTTTAACTTCCATTCCAACTGTACTGGCTGGCTACTATTCAGTATGCCGTTCAATCCTTGAGAGCGTATCGTAAAATCGACCAGATAATCATCAGGCTTCATTTCATATCGGTATTCCAAATACTTATCGGCTGCAACTTTGGCTTTCATTGAAAGCACCTGGTTATCTCCACTCTGTGATAGGGAAGGTTCAAAATAAAGATCTTTGGTATTCAATACACGATTATCGGAAGTTGAGAAGTTCAAACCGAACTGGGCGTTACCATCTTTCACTAAATAAATAGGAATTGAATCGTAGGTCTTGAAATTCTTCATGCGCGCTTCAATAATCTGGCCGCCTTTATTGCTGACTTCAAGGTAAACCAGATTATTCTCCAAGGTGGTGGTGGCCTCAGATGGTCTGGTAAATCCAAAAGCACCGATGCTACTTTGATAGTTCGCAACGGCAGTTGAGTCTTGAAGGTTTACTGCCGGTGCCGCTGCAACGGCATTCTCTTCTACTTTATTTTCTACTGCCTTCTTCTCGGCTTCAACCTGTTCTTGCTTTGCCTTCTCCGCTTCAAGCTCTTCTGGAGTAGGCCTGTTTTGGTAAAACATAAAAATAAGAATGCCAAAAATAAGCACGAAGCCAATTATGGAATTGATATCCAATTTCTTTTCTTCCATCTAACTAAGGATAATTTGGTGACGTTTGATTTTTACTGATTCTGCCTGAGCATCAGCAAATATATGTCCAATTGTGGTATTTATGCCATAGTGGCACTAGTTTGTTGCTTTTTATGCTTCAGGGATGCCTTTACAAAGTTCACGAAGAGCGGATGCGGATTGGCTACCGTACTTTTATACTCTGGGTGATATTGTACACCAACGTACCAAGGATGATCAGGAATCTCGATTATTTCAACCAGTCCGGTTTTCTTGTTGATACCCGATGCTACCATACCTGCTTCTGCCAGCTGCTCTTTATAGTCGTTGTTGAACTCATAACGATGTCGGTGACGTTCAGAAATTGACGTCGCGCCATTGTATACCTTAGAAGCTAGTGTCCCTTTTTTCAACTCGCAATCCCACGCACCCAAACGCATTGTACCACCTTTGTTGGTAATGCTCTTCTGCTCTTCCATTAGGCTGATTACCGGAGCCGCGGTTTTTTTGTTCATCTCGGTCGAATTGGCTTTTTTCAAATCTAAAATCGTTCTCGAGTATTCGATTACGGCCATTTGCATTCCCAAGCAGATTCCCAAAAAGGGAATGTTTTTTTCCCTAGTGTACCGAACCGCCTTGATCTTTCCTTCAATACCCCGCTCACCAAAGCCGGGAGCGACTAGAATTCCATTTAAGCCATCCAGTTTTTTCTCAATATTACCCATGTTCAAGTGCTCCGAATGAATAAAGCGCACATTCACTTTTACTTGATTGGCTGCTCCTGCATGAATAAACGATTCTAAAATTGACTTGTAAGAGTCTTGAAGTTCCACATACTTGCCAATCAGTCCGATCTCAACCTCATTTTTAGGGTTCTTATGACGTTTAAGAAATTTTTTCCACTGTTCTAAATCCGGGGCCTTTTTATCTGAGAGCGCTAACTTTTTGAGCGCTACGGTATCAAGGCCCTCCTCTTGCATTAAAATGGGAACATCATAAATTGTTGATGCATCGATAGATTGAATGACCGCCTCTCTTTTCACATTGCAGAACAAGGCCAATTTTTCTTTCTTCTCATCGGAAATATCGTGCTCGGTTCTACAAACCAGGATATCCGCTTTTATTCCACTCTCCATCAAGGTTTTGACCGAGTGTTGGGTAGGTTTTGTTTTTAATTCCCCAGCGGCTGATAGATATGGTACCAAGGTGAGATGAATCACAATTCCGTTGTTATCTCCCAACTCCCAAAGCAATTGACGAACCGCTTCTATATATGGTAATGATTCAATATCACCAACCGTTCCACCAATTTCTGTAAGAACAATATCATAGTCACCACTATTGCCCAATAATTGAACACGTTCTTTAATTTCATTGGTGATGTGAGGCACTACCTGAACGGTTTTACCCAAAAATTCCCCACGGCGCTCTTTTTCGATGACACTTTGGTAAATTCTACCTGTAGTTACATTGTTTGCCTGTGAGGTCTTTACATTTAAAAAACGCTCATAATGGCCTAAATCCAAATCGGTTTCAGCACCATCATCGGTTACATAACATTCACCATGTTCATACGGATTTAGTGTACCCGGATCAACATTGATATAGGGATCCAATTTCTGAATGGTAGTACGATAACCACGGGCTTGTAATAGTTTGGCCAGTGATGCTGCTATGATACCTTTTCCAAGAGATGAAGTAACTCCTCCCGTAACGAAAATATACTTGGTCTTTGACATGAATCGACTTCTGTGTTACGGGATTCAAAGATACAAATCCCGAAAGGAAATCAATACTTCTTTGGCGGAAAATCTTTTTGTACCCTGCGTATTATTGGTTCAAGACCATTTACCTTTATTTCGTGCATCGATTTTAAAAGCATACCCAGTTTTCCGTCAGGAAAACCTTTTTGATTGAACCAGACCAAATAAGGTTCTGGCAAATCAACCAAATAACGTCCTTTGAATTTTCCGAAAGGCATTTTATAATGTGCCAATTCTATTAATTTTTCTTTATCTGGGGATACATTCATTTTTTAAAACTAAAAAATATATCTTTAGATGGCTTAAAAATCAACCATAATGAAAAGAAGAAACTTTATAGGCACATCGGCTGCTGCAACAATAGGACTTGTAGCCTGTAAAACGAATGCTGCCACGCCATCGGAGGTAAAATCAGAAACAGCTGAACTAAAAGGCAATATTAATCATAGTGCTTGTAGATGGTGCTACAGTAAAATACCTTTAGAGGAATTACTTCAACATTTTAACAAATTGGGCATCAAAGCGCTCGACCTAACCGGCCCTGAAGATTGGCCATTAATGAAAAAATATAATGTTCATGCCTCTATGTGTTGGGGCGCGGGTAAAGGTATTTTAGAAGGGTGGAACGATCCAAAATTGCATGAAGAATTAATTGCCGACTACCTTCGTATGATTCCACTAGTGGCTGAAGCCGGCTATACCAACCTCATCTGTTTTAGCGGTAATCGCAACGGAATGGACGACACTGTAGGCTTAAAGAATTGCGCAGAAGGTCTGAAAAAAATTATGCCTGCGGCAGAAAAGCACGGTGTTATAATTCAAATGGAATTGTTAAACTCAAAAGTTGACCATAAAGACTATATGTGTGATAAAAGTGCTTGGGGGGTGGAGTTATGCAAAGCAATCGGTTCGGACAACTTCAAACTATTGTACGACATATACCATATGCAAATTATGGAAGGTGATGTGATTCGAAACATCCAAGATTATCATCAATATTTTGGACACTATCATACCGGAGGCAATCCTGGTCGCCATGAAATCAATGAAACCCAAGAATTATACTATCCCGCTATTATGAAAGCTATTGTGGAAACAGGATTCAAAGGCCATGTTGCACAAGAATTCATTCCCACTTGGGAAGATCCAATAGCGGCCCTAAAAGAAGGGGTTACGATTTGTGATGTATAAGTTTAAATAGAACGAATAAAAGTATTTAAAAACCTCTCCGGGTCGGGGAGGTTTTTACTCTTGCCCTTGTTAATAGTTTTAAAAGGAATACTTTTGAAATACTTTCCCCCTAGCATAATCCAACTTAAAACCAATGTATGTTAAAAAGTAAGTCTTTTTCGGTTGTCCTAATTTTTTCACTCATCAGTATTTCGGGCTGCGTTAAGAATGTCAAAGATGCCCTAGACGATTCAATAGATGCTATTGAATGTGCAAACCTCTTGCAAAAAATTAACGAAGATGAGGGGAACAAACAATGTTCAGAGTTAATCGCCGATATCAATAGTATATTAAATACCTGTGACGAATTTTTGACACAAGAACAAAAAGATGATTTGAATTTTACCAAGGAAAACTGTACCGATAATTAAGAAGGTTATTTACTCCTTCAATGCTTCTGCAATTTTTTCATTCCAAATAATTTGAGCATCGCGATTTCGCGAGAAATTGGTTTCGGCATCGTACCGATTTTGAAAGTCACTGAGCTCCTGATTGTTTCTTTTGTATAAAGCCTTAATTTTCTTCTTGACATTTTCATGAGTGAAAGTGGCTGCCGAAAATTCCATTCGAAGTTTTCGCGCGAACAATTCTGAAATATCAAAATGCAATTGCTCATGACCCAAAATGACCTCATCACATAAATCAGGTTTGTACCATGATTCATTCGGATAAAAATGTGTGCTTATTTCAAAATCGACCTTATAGGAGTTCTTGGTTCCAGAAGTTGAGAACTGATATGATATACCACTGGCAGTGGTAGCAGCAACTCTATCACTTACTGGTGGCTGACCTTTGAAGTCATTCCATGTCAATCTTTTTTCGCTCCAAGAAATGGTTTCATATTCCTGATGGGGAAAGAAACTACTCAGCAAGAAACCCAAAATCAACAAAATTTTTAGCGCACCCAATTGAATGTAATTGCTTTTTCGATATCAGGGTGCAGGCTATAATGTACAGGGCAGGTGTTCGCCGTATGCACCAAAATCTTTCGATGCTTCTCAGGGACATTTGAAGGAAGGTCTAAATCAATCACTATTTTGGAAATTCGTCTTGGATCGGAAGACATATGCTTTGTCACTTTAGCAGCTGACTCTGAAAGATCCACCTCAAGACCATTTGCCTTTATGCCCATCATGGTTAAAATACAGCTGGCCAAACCTGTAGCAACAGTGTCAGTAGGAGAAAAAGCCTCCCCTTTTCCATTATTATCGACCGGGGCATCGGTCAAAAAAACATCTCCAGAACGTAGGTGCTCACAACTAGTGCGCAAACCACCTTTATAAATCACTTTTGAAGTCATATCAATTCGTTAGCTCTTTGATTCGCATATTTTCATACGATAGAATAAAGGAGGCTTGATTAAAATATCCGGAGGTAAAATCCTTTTCATACGAAAACTTGTTCCCAGTATATTCCGTTGCACCAATGAGTTTGGATACTTCTATCAAGTCATTCTTATAAGCTAATTTAAGAAGCAGGTCATAGGTTAGGTCAAATCCACGTACAGCATAGCGATCGGGGGTATCACCAAACTTTTTGCGATACCTTTTTGAAAAGCTGTTATCCTTCGCTTCTCGGTATACCGACGGAAAGGTGAAATTAAGGTTAGACAAATGTGATCCAGAAATCACATCGTGATCAAAGGCATTATTCTTGTTCGTAGTGAACATTCGCATTTGCAGTTTTTCCTTACTGACTTCAGGGTCTAGCAAGGAATTCTGAAAGGAATTCAAAATCGAGGTTACACTTGAAATCAGTTTGTAATTACCCGATTCTACAAAAACCCAATTCTCTTTCTCTTCCGATAACAGCATTCCTAATTTGTCCCGAACCACCCCTATATTTTGCTCTTCTTCTATTACCTCTGCAATCTTGGCCTCGGGAAACCTTGCCAGAATAGAATCTCTAGCAATCATATTTTTTCTATCGGCGATAACTATAATATTTTGCTCTTCTCTTATGGACTCTACAAAGTCTAGCATTCTACTGCGCAATACCTCATCAGGGGTATAAGAGAAAAAAACATTACTCATACTCAAATTAGTTTTGGCAGGAACCGGTGCGATAACCGGAACTTGATGCTGAGAGGACCTAACTGCTACCTCACGAAGTGAAGCTACATCCAATGGACCTACAATGGCACTATATTCAGAGAGGTTTTCTCGAAGTAATATCTGCCGCGTCTTGGCCAAATCCAACTGATTGTCAAAAGTATGTACATCAACTGAAACTCCTAATGAGGCAATGGAATCCAATGCGATCAACGCACCTGAATAGATGCCCAAGCTAAGCTTTATATCCCTTCGTCTACTAATTGTATTCATTACATTCGCCTTATTCGCGAAGTTCATTTTATCGAGTCGGAAGGGCAATAAAAACATTATTTTAGGTCGATTCTCCATGTTGATACTATCCAACAAATCAATCTTATCCAGTACAAGGGCATTTCGAACTTCGAAATCACCAGTTTGTTCTTTTGGTAGTTTTAAAACCATACCTGCTTTCAACCCATCTTTCAAATCAGGATTCAAAGACAACAAATCTTTATAAGAAATACCCAACTTTCGAGTCAAAGAAAATTCTGTTTGTTTTGGTTTTACCTCGTAGAAAATATAGTTGTCAGTATTAACTTCGCCAACATCTACTTTTCGCTCTGGAATTCTAATGACCATGCCTTCTTTCAATCCGCCTCTCTCTGTAATCTCGGGATTCAAACGAACGATTTCTTCAGGCTTTACATTGAACTTTTTCTCTAATTGGTAAAAGTTCATCTTTGCCGGAACAGTATATGAGATAAAAAGCTCAGTCACTTGATTCTGAATGCCAGTGCTTGCCTTTTTAGGCATTTTCAGTTCTTGACCCTCTGCTAAATAACTCGAGTTTTTTGCCAGTTCAGGATTTAAAACCACCATACTATCAATGGTAATGCCATATTTATGTGCAATACTCCAGCGCGTTTCCTTGGCAGATACCATATACGTTTCAAAGTCATCTTCGTTAATGGTATTTTCACCTGGTGCTACCCTTTTATACTTTGGAATACGCAATACCATTTTCTTTTTCAGTTGCGAGGAATACAGATCACGGTTATACCTTTTAATGTCCTCTTCGCTAATATGATAGCGTTTAGCTATACCATAAAGGGTTTCTTTCTTTCTCACTTTATGTGACGTAAAACCAATAGGTTCCTCACGTTCTTTCTTTGGCTCCTGGGTGTTCGCAGTCGTAGACGCCTCATTAACCGGAATTACCAAAATCGTATTTGGCTTTAAATCTTGCCCTCCTTTAACCTCCTTATTATACGTGAGAATATTTGCGGCAGATACGTTGTACTGCTTCGCAATACCCTCTAAAGTCTCTCCTTTTTTAACGGAATGTGTTGAAAACTTTTGCGCTGTCGCTTTGCAACCCACAAAAATGAACAAAAGCAATACAACTATATTTTTAAAAACTTGATTCATTGTTATTCCCATTCTATTGTTGCTGGTGGTTTGGAACTTATATCATATACGACACGATTCACTCCAGGGACTTTATTAATAATATCGTTCGATACTTTTTGCAAAAACTCATAGGGCAAATTTACCCAGTCGGCCGTCATGCCATCGGTACTTTCAACGGCACGTAAAGCTACACATTTTTCATAAGTACGTTCGTCGCCCATGACTCCAACACTGTTCACGGGGAGCAACATTGCTCCTGCTTGCCAAACTTTGTCATACAAATCCCAATCCCGAAGGCCTTGAATGAAAATATGGTCTACCTCCTGCAAAATACCTACTTTCTCGGGAGTAATATCTCCTAAAATTCGAATTGCCAATCCGGGACCTGGAAAAGGGTGTCTGCCCAAACGTTCATCACCAACATCCATACTTTTTCCTACCCTTCTTACCTCATCCTTAAATAACATTTTCAAAGGTTCTACCACTTTCAATTTCATGAAGTCGGGCAGACCTCCAACATTGTGATGGCTTTTTATGGTCGCCGAGGGACCCCCTGTGGCCGAAACCGACTCTATCACATCAGGATAAATCGTACCCTGAGCCAGCCATTTGGCATCTTCAACCAAATGCGATTCATCATCAAAAACCTCTACAAATACACGTCCGATAATCTTTCTTTTTGTTTCGGGATCACTCTCCCCGGCCAATTCATCCAAAAAGCGTGCCGAAGCATCCACGCCCTTTACATTGAGGCCCATTCCCTCATATTGTTTCAATACATCTTCAAACTCGTTCTTACGAAGCAATCCGTTATTTACGAAAATGCAATGCAAGTGTTTACCGATGGCTTTATGCAACAACACAGCTGCTACTGTTGAATCAACCCCACCTGAAAGACCTAGTATCACCTTGTCATCTCCAATCTTTTCTTTGAGTTCGGCAACAGTGGTCTCTACAAATGCATCTGGAGTCCAAGTCTGTTTTAGTCCCGCAATATGAATCAAAAAATTCTCCAAAAGCTGTTTCCCTTGAGCGGTATGGTAGACTTCCGGATGAAACTGAATACAATAGGTGTCCTCATCCTCAAATTTAAAAGCAGCATTTTTTACATCATTGGTGCTGGCCAAAAGAGTAGTGTTTTCGGGGAGCTCTTTTATTGTATCGGCATGACTCATCCAGACTTGAGAGCCTTCACTGATTTCATAGAAAAAAGGTTCTGTGCCAGATATTGTCGTTAGATTAGCCCGGCCATATTCGCGGGTATTTGATTTTTCAACATTACCCCCGTTGAAATGCGCAAGATATTGAGCCCCGTAACAAACCCCGAGCAAAGGTATTTTTCCTTTGATTTGAGACAAATCAGGATGTGGTGCATCATCGGCACGCACTGAATATGGAGAACCTGAAAGTATGACCGCTTTATATTCGGAAAGGTCTTTCGGAGGATTGTTAAAAGGTTTGATTTCGGAGAAAATATTCAGCTCTCGAACACGTCTACCGATGAGTTGGGTGTACTGAGAACCGAAGTCTAGAATTAGGACTTTGTTTTGCATGGGCAAAAATAGGAAAATCGAAAATTTAGGAAAGGGTTATCCAAGGATATTTGTGATAGGTTTTTAACAAGTTCATAGATTACCCTTTGTGATTCATGATACGGCAAAGCAAACCTCTTTCCAATAGCAGCAAAAGGCTCTTATTCAGAAGACTTAAATGGTAAAACAACCTAAAAAAGAACTATTTTAGAACTCGACCTGCAAACCACAATCAGATGAAAGCCGTTACACACCACCCAATATTGTTCTTTTTCTTATGCTTTTCATTAGGTTCCTGGGGGCAAGGAACTACGGAATTAGATAGTCTAATCAACTTGTACAATACTGAAAAACAGGATATCAACAAAGTGAATCTGGCCTACCAAATCACTAAAATCGAACTGTATCGCGATCCCGAAAAGGCAAAAAAACGAATCAAGGAAATGCTTGCTCTTGCGAACAAGATAGACCTCGCCATTGGAAAAGCCCGTGCATACCATCGTTTAGGGAACTATTATGACATCACTTCCCGGTTGGATTCTGCCGAATATTGCTTCAAAAAATCATTGGAATTAAACAAGACCCCGAATGACATCGAGGTCATCTTGAGCAATAATGAAAAATTAGGACTTTTATATGTCCAAAGGAGAGAACTAGATAAAGCCTTTGTCTTCTTAAATGACAATATCGACCTTTATAACTCAAGAGACAGCATACCCAACCTCAATGAAAATGACTTTAAGTATATAGGGTCAACCTTTCATACCATGTCCAATGGATACCAACAAAAGGGGATGTACAATCTGGCCTTACAAAGTGAACTAAAAGCCTTGGCCCTTTATCAGCAAAGTGCTGGTGAGCTCTATGTGGCCGATGCCCATAACACCCTTGGAATCATTGAATACAATTTAAAAAACTATCATGAAGCCCTTGGGTATTACGAGCAGGCGTTACCGGTATATCAGAAGCATAAGGATGTATTTTTTCAAAGCCTGGCCTTATTGAACATTGCAAAAGTGCAGCTTTTACTTGACCATTATGAAAAAGCTATCGATTATGGCCGAAAGGGAATGGCCCTAGTACAGAAAAACAATTTTAAGGGAACGGAGGCCAAAATCTGGGAAGCACTTGGAAACATCCATCAAACCGTAGCCGACTACCCAACCGCCTTAAATGCCTACCACAAATCCGTTGCGCTCCATAAAGAGCTAAATAATCCGGTTGACATAGCGTACCCATATGGCCACCTGGGCGGGCTGTTGAATATTATGAACAGACCCCTTGAGGCCAAGGTCTATTTGGATCAGGCTGTCAGGATTGCCGACTCTACCGCTAATCTGCATGCCGCCGCTACCGCATATCATCAGCGAACCGAAACCTATAAATTGCTTAAGATGCCCGACCAGGCCTTACTAGATCAAGAAAAGTACATCGAAATAAAGGATAGCATTTTTAACCTAGAAAAAACTAGACAAATCGAAGAGCTACGCACCATTCATGAGACCGAAAAAAAAGAACAGCAAATAGCTCTTCAAGAGAAGGAAATTGTCACGTTAGAACAAGAGGCCGAAATTAATTATCAACAACGCCTGCTCTTAGGCGGCGGAATGACACTTTCGATATTAGCATTGGGTTTTGGATTTTATGGCTTTCGTCAGAAAACAAAAAGAAATCGGCTTGAACGCGAAAAAATAGAGGCCGACTTGGAGTATAAGAAAAAAGAACTGACGACACATGCGTTACATCTTGCCAAAAAGAACGAGGTTTTGGAAAATGTAAAACTAAGGGCTAAGGCTTTAAAGGCAAAGAATGATACCAAGGGATATCAAGAATTGATCAAAACGATCAACTTTGACCAACAAGATGATAAAAACTGGGAGAGCTTTACCCAATACTTTGAACAAGTGCATAAAAATTTTGCTTTGGATGTTCAAGAACGTTACCCTGATGTTACAAAAAACGAACTTCGGTTTATGGCCTTGCTTAAAATGAACATGTCTTCAAAAGAAATTGCCACTATCTTAAATATTTCTCCTGACGGTATCAAAAAGGCCCGACAAAGACTCCGAAAAAAAATGGCCCTTACGCCAGATGATTCGCTTGAAAATACCGTTTTAGCTATATAATCATTTTTTCGAAATATCTCAAAGCACCTATCATTATTGACCTGATAGGCTGTACCCCCTTTGTACCCCCTTCCTTTTTTTTATACGTATCAACACGCATTAGGTTTGTGATGTCATTGAAAAATCAATCTAAACAATGACAATCGTTTTGTGGTCTTGCTCGATGAAGAACTGCAGTCTAAAAATCGAGCAGGTCACACAAAACAGCTATTAAGTTTAACCACAAAACAAGAAGTGATGAAAACAAATTTTAAACATGTAAAATTAGTTTTAGGTATTTTTTTAACCGCACTGCACATTGCATTTACTAGTTGCAGTAAAGATACTGTAACGCCACCTGTAGATGAAATCGGAAATCCTGACAATCCTATGGAACCTGGAGATGGTGAAATTGAATCTGGTGAAGGTATTGACCTTGAAGAAGTTGAAAAAGACAATGGAGAAATTGGGCTTTATATAAACGCAAGGGATATTGTAAAAAAAGGATATAAAGCGAGTTTCGCTGATATTATGGTAACTGCCACTACAGGCAATTTTAATGCAACAGATCTCATAGTAGATGAATTCACCAATTTGGCCCGTCTTCAACTTGAAATAGATGAGCTTGCCGAAGAACAAGAGGTAGAATTGCGAGATGGAGTAGACATACTTGTAACCATAAAAGATGAGAGCAAAAATATACTAGAAAGCAAGCCTTTTACAAAAACATCATTTACTGATAATCCGTCTGAATTGAATATGGAAGGCACGGGTTTAGATGACCTAAACGATATCGTTAAATTTAGAAACGACAAAATATATTTCATTCAGCTATACGACCCAGACGGAAAAGAAATAATTGGAAGCCCTAACAACTCTCCAAAAGCTAATGAAATGAGCGGGATTGAAGGCATTCTCCTTACAAATATTTCACAAATTGAATACTCAAAGGAAGAAGAAAGGTTCTACGGTTTCTTTTTTGAAGAAATACCAGGGCAGCCAGGGGTCTTTGGAATCGGAGCGCGTGATGAAAACAGAAAGCTATATACTTATATACAAACAGCCAATTCCCCCAATAGCTCTATTGGAAGATTAAATACACAAACAAGAAAAAATCATGCAGATAATGGTGGAGATACTGATATCACACGAGAATCTCTTAGCAACTATCGATTTCGTATTGAGAAAGCGGGCCAAGGTCTATACACAATTACGTCATTATTCAATGATCAAAAGATAAGGTATCAGCCGGAAATTGACCAACGATTTCACGCCACAAATACTGGCACCCCCTCTTATTTCCGGATTATTTCCCTTGATATAGATTGGAATCTTGAAGAGCTCGATACCCGCTTTTCAAAACCCATTTTGCCTCCTTCCAGTACAAGTGCCGCTTTTAACAGCACACTTAGAAACTGTAGTAGTGGCGAGTTAGTGCAAACAGTTGGTCAAGAAACGACCTTGACCTATACTTCTACAACAGCCTGGGAGGAAACCATGTCTGTTAGTACCAGGGACACCTATTCAGTTTCCGCAACGGTAAGTGCCGAAGTGGAGGGAAGCTTTTTCGGTAATGCTGCCACTTATGGAGTTGAAGTAAGCGGAGGCTATGAATTTTCTAAAGATGTGACAACTATAAATACCATATCCGGTGGACATTCGTCATCAGAAAGCATTACATTTTCTACAGAACGTAGTATTACGGTTCCGTCGCTGCGCGCTACACAGGTTGCTGATTTATATCAAACCTACTCAAATATAAAAGTACCGTTTGTAAAACGTTTTCGCATTCGAGGTGATTTTCAAGAAGATGGCAGTGCGTTAAATGGAGATGAAATTCTGACCTTATTCAATTTCAACGGATTCTCAGGTGTAATTACAGAAATTGGTCTTGACTATATTGAGGTAACTATCAGAGGCACAAATACTATTGAAAACTTATTTGATACCCGTACTTCTGCAGATAATGTGGAGCCTAATTGCGGAGGGTAAAAATAAAGTTTGAGTTAGTTGAAGTACAGGCCTTCGGGCCTGTCTTCATTCAAATGCAAGTGACTATAACGAAGAAAATGTATCTTTAAACAAAACCAAACTCCCATGAAACCCAAAATACTTTTATGGTTTTTGTTTGTTTACGTCATATCTCCCCCGCTCTATGCCCAGCAAAATCAAAAACTGGATAGTCTTCTATCTATTTGTAACACTATACCCGATAATGAAGAAAAAGTCAGGACTGTCGAACAGATATTCTTGCAGATACGTGGAACCAATAAAGACACGGCCTTATATTTTCTTCACAAGGGCCTAGCACTTTCCCGAGGTATCAATTATCTGCAAGGAGAAGCTACTGCACTCAAAAATCTAGGGTTTTATTATTCAAATTATCGAGTGCCGGATTCGGTACCCTTCTATTTTATAAAGGCAATCAATGCTTTTGAAAAAATCGAAGACAAAGTTGAAAAGTTCAATTCACTTCTTGAATGGACCCGTTTCGAAAATTTGGAAGGTAATTTCAGCAAAGCATTAGAGCTATCGGACAAGACAATTGCATTGGCCAAAGAAATCAACAATGGAGCAATGTTAAGTGACGCTATTCAAAGAAAATCAACAATTTATCTGGATAAAGGCGAATACAAATCCGCAACTGAAGAATTGATAAGAGCTTTAGGGGTGCTTGATACTTTGAAAGAAGAAAAACCAATTAAAAAAGCTATTGTTGAAGTGGGTATTGGTAGAACTGAAATATTGGGGGAAAATTATCCAGCTTCTCTACCGTATTTAAAAAAAGGTTTAGAAATCTTTAAGGAATACGAGGATGATAAGTGGCAGGCCATAACGTACATCGAATTGGGATCGGCCTATTATCATTTAAAAAACTATGATTTATCGCTCGAAAACTATAATCGTAGCCTTGAAATTAGTAAAAGGCGAAAATGGGAAAATTTTGAGGCCGCCAATGTAGCGAATATTGGAGCTATTTTCATGGAACAAAAAGACTATAAAAAGGCACTTCAATACTTTTTTAGATCTAATGAAATTTCAATTAAACATGGTTCTATAAATAATCAGATCATCAATTATAATGATATTGCCTCTACATATTACTTAATGAGCAACTATCCTAAAGCTCTTGAAAATTACAACTACGCGGTTCAATTGGCGGATTCAATTCAATCAATTGATAATCTTTCAGATGCACTAGCAGAGCGGGGCGATACTTATGAAAAAATGGGAAACCTTCAGCGTGCTATTTCCGATTTTAAAGCATCTAAAACATTAAAAGATTCTATTTTCACTGAGAATAAATTTAGGCAAATAGAAGAGTTAAAAACACAATACGAAACAGAAAAAAGGGAACAACAGATTGTTCTTCAAAAAAAGGAGATTACGGTTTTGGAGCAAGAAGCATCAATTAGTAGTCTACAACGTATTTTATTGGGTATAGGTTTATTGCTATCCCTAATCGGGTTATATGCCATTCGTCAAAAAATGAAACGAAATAGGCTGGAAAAGGAAAAAGTAGAAGCCGAACTTGCTTTTAAAAAGAAAGAACTTACTACTCATGCACTGAATTTGGCTAGAAAGAACGAAGTTTTGGAAGCTGTTAAGCAAAAAGCATCAGCCCTCAGACTCGAGGGTAATAATCCTGGTTACAAAGATCTTATTCGCACCATTAATTTCGATCAGCAAGATGACCGCAACTGGGAAAATTTTATCCAGTATTTCGAACAGGTTCATAAGGACTTTAGTTCCAATATAAAACGAAAGTATCCTGAAATCACTTCAAACGAATTGCGCCTTTTGGCCCTTTTAAAGATGAATCTTTCCTCTAAGGAAATTGCGAGTATCTTGAATATTTCAGCTGAAGGTATAAAAAAAGCCCGTTACCGACTTCGAAAAAAGTTAGATTTGACTACAGAAGATTCTTTGCAAGATTTGGTCTTGTCCCTTTAAAACAAAGGCTTTCAATGCCTGTCCACTATTCGTCCACAAGCTATTTTTGTGGTGTCCACCTCTTGTCCACCCATGTTTTTTTACATCCTGAAATCAACAATCTAGGTTTGTGGTGTCATTGAAGAATCGATCTAGAAAATGACAACCGTTTTGTGGTCTTGCTCAGTTATGTACTGCAGACTAAAACTGAGTAAGTCACACAAAACAGCAACAAAGTTTAACCACAAAACAATAGTATCATGAAAACGCAAAACAGATTTTTCGGTAAACTAATTATTTTCTCTTTCCTTATCCTGGCACTGGCATGTAGCAAGGATGACAATGGTGAGGAAATAATAGAACCGCCTGTAATAGGAGAAACTTTTGAAGAAGTAATAGCCCTGGGCGCTAATTTTGAATCATTTCCACAATCACGCACTGAGGAGGTGCTAAACGAGTCAGAACCAGAAAATGAAGATTACGAGGAGGAAGAAGAAGGAGAAACAGTAGAAAAGCGATGGGTATGTACTACAAAAACCTTAAGTGTACTCGACGGAAACGGTCAGTTTCCATTATTCGATACCAGTGCAGATATCATTTATCCTGGAGCCTTGCTACAGGGCAAAACCCTCCGCAATACAACACCTTCTCCTATAGTTGTAAAACGAGCAGGAGGAACCGTCTCTTATAACCTGAACAATGGCAACCTTAATTCGAGCTTCATGGTCGATGAGGTAAAGAAAAGTTCAATTCAAGATGGAATGAATCAAATTATTTCAGGCGCAGGTTCGGTGGTACCCGCAAACTTTCAGCTTGACATCGTTCAAATAGAATCTGAAAGTCAATTGGCCATTGAAATGGGTCTTGATGTACAAACGTTCACAACTAAGGTTTCAGCAGATATGTCTTTTAGTACTGAGAAAACTTTTAACAGAACTCTCGTTAAATTGAATCAATCCTATTACACCATGAGTTTTGACCTTCCTACAAGTCTAGATGAAGTTTTTGACCCAAGTGTGACTCCAGAGGACCTGGCCAATTATGTACAGGAGGATAACGCGGCTACCTTTATCTCTTCGGTAACCTATGGTCGTATTTTCTACATGCTTGTAGAATCTACTTCGAGTAGACAAGAAATGTCCGCTAAACTGAATGTCGCTTATGGAGCTTTTAGGAACAAGGTTGAAGGAGAACTTGGGGTAAGTGCTATGGAAGAACTCAACGATCTAAAAATCAAGGTTGTCGCCTACGGTGGCGATGCGGCAGGTACTTTTCAACTGGCTGGCGAAACCAATATTGCCGATATTGCCAACAAATTGGCCGAAAGCACGGATGTGAGGGCAGGTTTACCACTTTCTTACGTGGTTCGCAGTGTCGAGCGCCCAGATCAAATTGTCGGCACCAGGCTTGCTACGGAATATGATGTGGTGAATTGTGTGTTGAAGGGAGTTTTACCTCCTCAAGGTCTACAATCTTTGGTCGATGTATTCAAAAACGATGCTGATGGCGGTGGAATCGGTGCAATGGCACATGTAGCGGATAGTAATGTTCTTGTCTTTAATAAAGAGGGAACCAAATACGCTTGGTATAACGGAAATAGTGGTGAGGTAAAGGCCATATTTGAAATTAAGGAAGCGAATTCCCCCTTAGGAATTGTTCCCTTGGACAACATCGGAGCGGCCATACAACTCAGTGATAATAGGATTTATCTTTTTGATAAAACCGGCCTTCTAAGCTCTAGACTAGCATATGCCAAGTCAGCCACAACCAACGCTACTAATGGTGATGCTCCAACATCACCTATTGGAAG
>CAZTLZ010000022.1:0-28682 GCA_964614665.1 uncultured Maribacter sp. | reverse complement strand
TTAATCTATTGCTAAAGTGTAAACAACTTGATGAGGAGAATCGAGTGGTGGACCATGAATTAGCAAAAGCCTATTTCGAAGATAAAAAATACACTTTGAGTGAAGGTTATGCAGTAGATGCGTTAATTTCTGAACCCGAAAACCCATGGTATTTGGAAACCTTGGTAAATATTCTAGAAAAACAAGGTAGTTCTGTAGATGATGTTGCAGCTAGAATTCCATATGATAACCCTAAATTAAAAGAAAACTTGGCACTTGCCTATTTCAAAAGAGCCAAATATGAGAATGCTTTGAAGGTACTCAAAGAGGTTAAGAAGTCAACCTTTTCCAAAGACTTGACCACGAAAATCAATGATTCCGTTGAAAAACGAAATGCCCAGCGCGTTACCACCTCATTTACAGTTGAGAATTCAAATGCAGGCGCAACAAATCCGATGCAGGGCTACCAGCTACGGATAAAAAACTTGATTCGCACAAACAACAATAGTACTCTTCTTAAGGTTTCTGAAGATGCCTTAGAGACTTATCCTTCACAACCTTTTTTCTATTTTGCGTATGGGTCTGCCCTTAACAAAAGCAAGAAACCCGGAGATGCTATCGAAGTATTGGAAGCTGGATTGGACTATTTGGTTAACGATGTGGCTCTTGCCAATAAATTCTATTCCGAATTGGCGGATGCCTATACAGCAACCCAGAACACTGTAAAGGCAAATATGTACCTTAGTAAGATAAAACCTGGCTTTTAAAAATGGAAACCCTAAATCGAACCGCTTTCAGATATACCTTCTATGTAATACTCTGTTTTTTTGCGCTTTCATGTAAGTCGAAGAAAGTTCTCACTGATGGTACAATTGACAACAAGTTATCGGCTAAATCAATTGTAAAAGCCCATTATCAAAATCAAATCGATTTCAAGACCTTGAGAGGCAAGATGAAAATCGATTATTCTGACGGGTCAAATTCCCAGGGGGTTTCTGTGAGTTTTCGAATGGAAAAAGATAAGGCTATATGGATTAGCGCTCCTTTCGGCATGGTAAAGGCATATATCACACCTAATCGTGTATCTTTTTATAACAAACTCGAGAATGAATTTTTTGATGGGGATTTCTCCTACCTGAGTAACCTATTGGGTACAGATTTAGATTTTGACAAGGTGCAGAACCTTTTATTGGGTCAAGCCCTTTTTGATTTAAGGCAAGACAAATACGATATTACTATCAGCAATGAAAATTATAAGTTGACACCCAAAAAACCAATAGAACTTTTTCAAGCCCTTTTTCAAATAGAGCCTAAGAACTTCAAAATGGCAACCCAACAGTTGTCACAGCCCCTGAAAAAAAGATTGCTTGAAATCAATTATAAAGAGTATCAAAAAATCAACAAGTGGGTGCTGCCAAATACGGTTTTGATAATTGCCATTGCGGAGAATGTGAGGAATACAATCGATATTGAGTATCGAAATATAGAGTTTGATCAAAAATTGTCCTTTCCTTATAAAGTACCAAAAGGATATAAAGAGATAGTCTTAAAGAAAAATGATATCTAGAACTAGAAAAGGATATTTCATTTTAGCACTTCTTCTTGCACTTTTAGTGCCCTGTATAAGCTTTGCCCAAACTAGTGAGCAAAAAGCGCTGGAATCAAAGCGAGAGCAACTTCAAAAAGAAATTAGGGACATTAACCGACTCCTTTTTGCTGAAAAAAAGGAAAAGGGAACCATTTTGGACCAAATGGAAGCCTTGGACAAGAAAATAAGTGTTCGCGAACAATTGATTCGTGTCACGAACCAACAATCGAATTTACTGAATAGACAGATAAGTTCTAATATCAAAAAAATTTCAAAATTACGTGAAGATCTAAAACTATTGAAAGACGACTATGCGCTGATGATTCGAAAATCATACCAGAATCGATCAGAACAAAGTCGATTAATGTTTCTTTTGTCTTCGGAAAATTTCTATCAAGCATTCAAGCGGCTACAGTATATGAAACAATATACGCAGTATCGTAAGGAGCAAGGAGAGGAAATCGTCGCGAAAACAGATGATTTGGCACGGCTGAACAAGGATCTGAACGAAGAGAGAAAAGTAAAGGAGATTTTAGTTTCGCAAAATCGAAAAGCCAAAAACCAGCTCTTCAAAGAGATAAAAACACAGAAGGAATTGCTAGCTGCCATTCGTCAGAATGAAAGTAAGTACACTGCTGCTATTGATAAAAAGAGAAAGGAATCCAAAAAAATAGACCGTCAGATAGAAACCTTGATTCGAAATGCTATTGCTGCAGCTAATAAAAAATCGAATAATAGCGATACGAATTCGAGCAAGTTTGTTTTAACTCCAGAAGCAACAATAATTGCAAATGGCTTCACTGCAAATAAAGGCAAACTGATTTGGCCTGTTGATAAGGGGATAAAAAGCCAAGGCTTCGGGGTTTATAATGACCCAGTATACCCAGGAATCAAACATGAGAGTAATGGTGTGATTATCGCTACCGATCAGGGCACCAAGGCAAGGGCGATTTTTGAAGGGGAGGTCATTGCTATTCTTTCTGTTCCAGGGGGAAATAAAGGAGTTCAGATTAAGCATGGTAATTTCATTAGCACGTATTACAATCTGTCAGAAGTATATGTTAAAAAAGGGGATTTGGTAACAGCCAAGAAAGAACTCGGAGAAATATATACCAATCGGTCCAATGGCCAAACACGCTTAAAATTCTACCTTTACGAGGATACGAGCCGTTTAAATCCTGAAGAATGGGTATATCAATTATAGGAATTTGAAGAATGAAAAAAATCACAGATTTAGAAGGCTCGTTTACACTTCACAATGGTATTGAAATGCCCTATTTGGGCTTAGGAACATACCAATCAGATAATACACAAGAAGTGGTCGATGCGGTCAGCTTTGCTTTACAGATAGGTTATCGACATATTGATACAGCATCAGTTTATGGAAACGAGGAAGGAGTTGGACGGGGTATTACACAAAGTGGAGTGCCTCGAGAAGATGTTTTTGTCGTGAGTAAAGTTTGGAATTCCGATCAAGGCTATGAATCTACCTTGAAGGCATTTGATGCCTCACTTACAAGGCTGGGTCTTGACTATCTTGATCTGTATCTGGTACATTGGCCTGTTCATGGTAAGTATAAAGATACTTGGCGGGCTATGGAGAAGCTCTATGCTGAAAAGCGAATCAAAGCGATCGGGGTTAGCAATTTCATGCAACATCATTTAGAAGATGTACTTACAACAGCGAAAGTGGTACCCATGGTTAATCAAATGGAATTTCACCCCTACGTGGTGCAACAAGACCTTATAGATTTCTGCACTTCTAAAGGAATTCAATATGAGGCTTGGTCTCCTTTTATGCAGGGTAAGGTTTTTAATTTGGGTATTTGCAAAGAACTTTCCTTGAAATACAATAAATCAGTTGCCCAGGTTATTTTAAGGTGGAATCTGCAAAAGGGAATCGTAACTATTCCTAAGTCCGTTAAGAAAGATCGTATTTCTTCAAATGCCGATATTTTTGACTTTGAGATTTCTTCGGAAGACGTAGCTTATTTGGATAGTCTACATCGAGGTGAGCGAATTGGACCTGATCCGGACAACTTCGATTTTTAGTTTCCCATAAAAAGAGCCCTGAGCTCCGTAGCTTCCTCCGGATTCAGTTTGCCTGCCAAAACCAAACTCAATTGTTTTCTGCGCAATGCAGCCTTATAGCGTTCTTTTTCCAACTTAGTTTCAGGTTCTAATGGAGGTACTTTTGTAGGTTTTCCCTTTTCATCCAAGGCAACAAAGGTATAAATGCCTTCATTGGCCTTTGAGCGTTGCCCACTAAATCGGCTTTCTATCCACACATCTATAAAAACTTCCATAGAAGAAGAGAATGCCCGAGAAACCGCCGCTTCAACAGTAACTACACTTCCCAAGGGCACGGCCTGAGTAAAGGCCACATGGTTGACCGAGGCCGTAACGGTAATACTACCACTATGTCTTCCGGCGGCGATGCTGGCCGCTCTGTCCATTCGTGCCAATAGTTCGCCGCCAAAGAGATTCTTTAATATATTGGTTTCTCCTGGAAGAACAATATCGGTCATCGTCGTGCGGGAATCACTTGGGTTCTTAGCTTGCATATCACAAATTTTGAGCAAAGATAATGCTAAGAAACAACAGGATATATAATCTGTAAAGGATTATTTGATGGATAACAGCCAAGCATCCTTCGACTGGGTCCGCTTAATTGATCGAAGTGCATTTAGCGCCTCTTCGGGGTCAGTATAACTGTCATATGTGACCATATGCAGCCCATGTGGGTTTGTTCCGATGTAGGTAGGGTTAAATCCGCGGCGCTTTAGTTGCCTTATTTTTTTATCTGCATTCTTTTTGAAACGAAAGGCACCAGCGACCACATGATGCATGCGGCCCACTTTTTCTTTAGAAGGGGTTATAACATTCAAAGAAAGTGTCGGAAGCTCCATAGGTGCAGTATCAAAAAAGGTAGCCTCTTGAATACGTTTGGATACCTGCTCTTGTGCTTCATCTATTGCCAATTGTCTTTTGTTCTGGCTTTCTTGATAGAAACGGAATCCCGTCAAACCGGTAGAAACTGCCAACAAGAAAATAGCTGCATATTTTAAATACGGTCGAATCGAAGAAGTCTCTCTTTTTTCTGGAGTGAAAACGAAAGGAATTTTTTCCTCTAAGGTAACAACCTCTTCTTTCAACACTTCTCTGGTTACCGGTGCCGATACAAATGATGACAATCCGAAAGAGGAAGTGAGGTAGTTGGTTTTATTATAAGGTTGAAACTGTAGTTTTCCTTCAGAATTCGACCACAACTCGCCGATATTCGTCAATTCGAGTCGCTCTCCACTTTGCATCTTGATTTTCCAGTCTTTGGTTATTGCGCCAACTTTGGTCAAGGCCTCTTCATAAGTTATGTTTTCAACTTCAGAAATGTAAGAAACCAAAAGGCCGTCATTTGAACTTACTTGCTCATTGAAAGAGATGACTTTAGTGGGAGGATATAATGTATTAGAACCTTCATGAATTGCCGCTGATTTTAGCTGTGTTAAAAAAGCACCGAACGTGGGTACCATGACGCAGTTGTATCGATACAACAATTCCGAGACATAATGTTCTATTACCATACATGACAAATATGCTAAAAAATTGAGCCGTTCAAAACTCTCTACTTGACTTTTTATTAACATTATATTTTCCTTATTTTGTGCATAACTATGACCGACTTACAACTGTCTGAAGAAGAAATCATTGCCATTCTGCGACTACAGAATATTCCTAATATTGGGGATGTAACTGCTAAAAAATTGATTTCACATTGTGGTAGTCCAACAGCTATTTTCGCCGATAGGACACAGCATCTCTTAAAAATAGAAGGAATTGGCACCCAAACCATCAAAGGCCTTCATGACTTTGTACATCTTGAAGAAGCTGAAGCTGAATATGCCTATGTCAAGAAGAATGATATTGCATATTCGTATTTCATGGATGAAGATTACCCCAATTACTTAAAACACTGCATTGATAGTCCATTACTTCTTTTCAAAAGGGGGAGAATAGATTTAAAAGACAGGAAAATCATAAGTGTTGTTGGCACCAGAAACATTACCAGTTACGGCATCGCATTTTGTGAGCGTTTTATTGCTGATATTGCACCCCTTGACCCAATCATAGTTAGTGGATTTGCCTACGGGGTAGATATCAATGTACAAAAAGCAGCCGTTAAATATGGCCTTCAGACCATTGGATGCCTTGCTCATGGCCTCAACCAAATTTATCCGAAAGTTCATGCGAAATATGTTACCGATATCGAAAAGAATGGAGGTTTTTTCACTGAATTTTGGAGCACCAGCAATCCAGATAGAGAGAACTTTTTAAAGCGAAATCGCATTATTGCAGGTATGGCCGAAGCGACCGTTGTGGTAGAGTCTGCAGAAAAAGGGGGGAGTTTGGTCACGGCGGATATAGCCAATAGTTATAACAGGGATGTTTTTGCCGTACCGGGACGTTCGAACGACAAATTCAGTTTAGGCTGTAATAATCTCATAAAGCAACAAAAGGCACATATGTTGACGTCAGCTGCTGATCTGGTATATTTATTAGGATGGGATTTGGAGAAGAAGAACTCGCAATCTGTTCAAAAAGAACTCTTTGTTAAATTGGATGACACTGAAAAATCTATTTACGGATATTTGCAAAAACAAGGAAAACAATTACTTGATAGTATCGCTTTGGAGTGCCAATTACCGGTTTTCAAAGTTTCCTCAACCCTATTGAACATGGAAATGAAGGGAGTTGTTCGTCCTTTGCCCGGAAAACTCTTCGAAGCAATATAAAATGAAGTATATTTTCCTTTCCAAGAGTAGAGAAATCTTCCTTAATTAAAGACTACTTGGTTTGTTTTGTTGCGTTTTATCGATGAACCTCTCTAATTATAGTGCTTAATCGATGAAAAACCGTCGAAAATCTGCATTTGGATGAATTCAAGAGTGTTGGTTTAGTCATAAAACCGACTGCTAAGTCGGTTCTATAAAAAAGACTCCTTTTTAATTCGATAGGCCAATTTTAACTATTTTCGCACAAATTAATAGCCAAATGAATAAGATTATTGTTGTACTATCGACTGTTTTTTTTATCAGTGTTTCCGGTTTTTCGCAAAAAAAGAAAGATTTAATAAATCAGGTGGAACAATTAAAATCCAAGACCTCCGAAATTCAGATGCAATTGAAAAAAATGCAAACTGAGAGAGAGCTGAATCTAGAAGATGAACTTCAAAAATTTAGCTACGCGTTCGGGTTGACTGTTGGGAATAATCTAAAAACCGTCGGGTATGATTCTTTGGCCTACCAGGCTTTTGCCAGCGCTTTGGAAGATGTGATGACCGGAAACGAAAAATTGGATCAACAAACTGCCCAAAATCATGTTCGTACCATAATTCAAAAAGCGCAGGAAGAAGAGGCGAAGCGACTAAGTAAGGAAGGAGATGCTTTTTTAGCTGAAAATGCCAATAAAGAGGGGATAATGACAACTGAAAGCGGCTTACAATATGAAGTACTTACCAAAGGTGGCGGAGCAATACCTGTTACCACGGACAAGGTAAGGGTGCACTACACGGGCAGGTTGATTGATGGTACCGTATTCGATAGTTCGGTAGAACGAGGTGAGCCAATTGTCTTTGGTGTGACGGGAGTAATAAAGGGTTGGCAGGAAGCATTACAATTGATGCCTGTAGGCTCAAAATGGAAAGTATACATCCCTCAAGACCTGGGTTATGGCCCACGAGGTGCTGGCGGAGGTGAAATACCACCTTATGCCACCTTGGTTTTTGAAATGGAATTATTGGGAATTGAGAAATAGTAAGGTTGATTTAATATCCAACCTTGTTTCTAACCCTGTTTAGTACTTCATCCGCTGTTTTCTTGGCTTTTTCAGCACCATGTTCAAGTGCTTCATCAACTTCATTGAGGTGAGCCATGTAGTAATCGAATCTTTCACGAATACTACCGAATTTTTCAAGAATAACCTCATACAAAGCTTGCTTCGCATGACCATAACCAAAATTGCCGGCCAAATAGTTGGCTCGCAGTTCTTCTGTCTGGGCTTCGGAAGCCAATATTTTATACAGAGAGAAAGTAGTATCGGTATCAGGATTTTTAGGAAGCTCCATTGGTGTGCTATCCGAAACTATTCCCATTAGTTGTTTACGTAGTTTTTTGTCCGGTTGAAATAGATTGATGAGATTTCCTTTGCTTTTACTCATCTTTTCACCGTCAGTTCCAGGAATGTACATGGTAGACTCTTGTACTTTTACCTCTGGCATAACGAAAGTCTCTCCTAGTTTGGCATGAAAACGAGAAGCAACATCCCTTGTCATTTCCAAATGCTGCAATTGATCCTTCCCAACAGGAACAATGTTGGCATCATACAAAAGAATGTCTGCCGCCATTAGCATCGGGTAAGTAAAAAGTCCGGCGTTAACGTCTTCCAGGCGGTCTGCCTTATCCTTAAAAGAATGTGCGAGTGTCAAACGCTGATAAGGGAAAAAACAACTGAGATACCACGCCAATTCAGTTACTTGAGGCACATCACTTTGGCGATAGAAAACGGTTTTTTCTATGTCAAGACCACAGGCCAACCATGTTGCAGCTGTGGCATAGGTATTATTGCGTAATTCTGTCCCGTTTTTTATTTGAGTTAACGAATGCATGTCAGCTATGAAAAGAAAGGACTCATTTTTTGGGTTTTGAGCCATTTCAATTGCTGGTAGAATAGCACCCAAAATGTTTCCTAAATGAGGGGTGCCGGTACTTTGAATTCCTGTTAATATTCTCGCCATGAATTGGTGTTGAAAGAAGCACAAAGGTAAAAGAAAACCTTATAAACCCACCTAATTTGCTATTTTTGATTTCATGCTTCGATTTTTTAAAAATATAGGCCATACCCTATACCGAATTTGGTTCTATATTTTAGTTGCACTACCGATTTTTGTCTTTTTCCCCTTCTTATTGATAGCTACGTTATCTGAAAAGTGGTATCCTCAATTTTTTTGGTTGGCTCGAAATCTTTGGGCCACTCCAATTTTATATGGGATGGGATGCCCCCCTAGAATTCAATACGAACAAAAATTAATAAGGGGTAAGAGTTATATGTTGATTGCGAATCATACGAGCATGCTTGATATTATGCTAATGCTTCGAGTTAGTAGAAACCCATTCGTATTTGTAGGTAAAAAAGAGCTGGTCAAAATACCTGTATTTGGCTTTTTCTATAAAAGGGTTTGTATCATGGTTGATAGGGAAAGCACCAAGAGTAGAACAGCTGTCTATCGTAGAGCTCAACGAAGACTGAATCAAGGATTGAGTATTTGCATTTTTCCTGAAGGAGGTGTTCCTGCTGAAGATGTACAATTGGATGAATTCAAGGATGGCGCCTTCAAAATGGCCATTGCACATCAGATTCCGGTTGTGCCTGCGACATTTTATGATGGCAAAAAACGGTTTTCTTTTTCTTTTTTAAGTGGGGGTCCGGGCAATTTACGGGCGAAGGTGCATCAATTTTTCGAAACCCAGTTATTGGGTGAAGAAGATAAATCAACCTTACGTGAAGAAGTCAGGAACGTAATTTTGAATGAATTGAAAAAGTAGTTTGAATCTAGGGAAAGACTATAAAAATGCCATGTACAGTTTACAGGGCACTAGTACTGTCACTACCCAAAATAACGACCAACCCAACCAACTTCTTTATCCTAGAATTTAAAACTCACACCGCTATAAACACCTACCGTAAAAGGCTGAAAAGTGCCATCAGTTTGTGAAAAGGTATTTAGTTGATACTTAAAAACAGGTTCTACATTAAATTGCACCGTAGGGGTAAATTTATAGTTAACACCTATGCCAAAGTTCGTACTGAAGTTTACGCTATTGACGTTATTTGCCCTACCCATTTCGGTTGTAAGTTCACCAGATGTAAGTGAAATTGAATTATCTACTAAAAATAACGAACTGACACCACCAATCAGATTTACACCAAATTTCGAGTCTAATAAGCCATATTCAAGCTCTATGGGTACTTCGAGATATCCAAATTGTTGAGCCATTACACCATTTTGAGATAAACCCTGACCAGAAAAATCATCAGCAACGAGTGCCATATTTTCTATGACATCGGTATTTGAAGCAGATGCACTACTGCCCACTATCAAGTTTTTAGAGGTAACAGAATAATTTACATTGGCTATCTGCCCAAGAGCAGAACTCTCCAAAGATGAGGAGAACTCCACATCGTTGGTGCTATAGCTATAATCAACCTTGTGAATACCAGAACGCACTTTTAGC
Source organism: uncultured Maribacter sp. (assembly GCA_964614665.1). Classification (GTDB taxonomy): domain Bacteria; phylum Bacteroidota; class Bacteroidia; order Flavobacteriales; family Flavobacteriaceae; genus Maribacter_C. The sequence goes on along the minus strand of CAZTLZ010000022.1, from coordinate 18,827 downwards.
TTGTCGCTGATTTCATAAGCCACGGAAAGACCATAACTGAGGTTCAAGTCGCCCGATTTACTATTTGGTACGAATATGGAATGTACAGGAGATCCTTGGCCTATGGCATCAAAGTAAACAGGAGCTATACTAGGCCCGGCTGACCATTTACCATTTTTGGCTTCTGCAATCATTTCTTCTTCGGCCTCCTTAGCGGTAATTTCATCGAAAATCGATTTTTTCTTAGGATCTTCACTTCCTTCCTCCTTGGCTTTATCCTCAATTTGAACAATGTTAGATTCCGTGTTCATTGGTAATTCATTAGTAGCCAAAGCATGATTTCCTGAAGATTCTACATTTTTATTTTTTCCCCTGACTGTACCGTTGTTTTGAACATCGCTGTTATCTGAAATCGCCACTGCAGTTTCCTTCCCATTCTCTAAAACCTTATTTGCCGTATTGGGGGAAACATTTGGATTTTGACCCTCTGGATGGTCAATTTCAGTTACTTGAGCGTTATTGTTCTCTGATGCGGTTCTTAAATCAAGAGTCTTTTTCTTTTCTCCGGAAGAATTAGTGGCTTCATTCTCACTTGAGACCATGGATGGATTGTCTTTAGAAGAACTTTCTTGATGGTCCGTAGCATTACTATCAAAGTTTACAAGTTCAGATTCCGGATTCCCAGTTGATTCTTCTATTTTCTGATTCTTTATCCGAATATCCGATGAATCCACTTGCTTTTCAACATTGGTAACAGCGGGATTTATGCCCTGTGTCTCTTCAAACGGGTTAATTACAAATAAGGCAATTGCCACTACGGCAGCAACACCGCCAAGTTTCCACCAAATGGGGATTACTTTTCGGGACTTTTTCTTTTTGTCTAGAGAAGCTTCTATGGAATGCCAAACTTTTTCGTCTGGTGCTTCCGAGAAGTTTTGTAGTTTCTCTTGAAACAATTTGTCTAAATTCTTTTTACGCATCTTTCAATGTCTTAGGTGTCTTTTTGATATTTTTTTCATCGATTATTTTCTTCTTTTAAAAAGAAAATCAATAGTCCGATGACGGCTTTATTTTGTTCGTTTTCAATTTTCTCTTTCAAAATCATTCTCGCTCTGGCAAGGTTTGATTTTGAGGTTCCAGGAGAGGTTCCTAATTGTTCACTGATTTCATTGTGTGTATATCCGTCCAGAACGTACATATTGAAAGTGAGGCGGTATTTATTAGGCAATTCTTGAATATATCTTAGAAGGGTCTGCAATCCAACATTGGCATACAAGGGTTCTACCACATTCTCTTCTTCCAAATTTTCAGAGACCACATTTAAATGGACGCTCTTCCTATATTTTTGCAGCACAGTATTCACCGTGATGCGTTTCATCCAACCTTCAAAAGAGCCTTCTGATCTGTACTGACCAATTTTATCGAAAATGGTCATGAAACTATCATGCAGGTTGTCTTCTGCCTCTGTTTTATTTGGCGAATATTTAAGACATATACCGAACAGTATATTTGAATAATTCCTATATAGCTGGGCCTGCGCCTTTCTATCGCCTTTCTTACATTGGTCTACGAGCTCCTTTAAACTCAAACTGTTGGTTAGATTAAATTATTTTTGAACTCAATTTACCGGAACCTCAACTTCAAAATATTCTTGTTCCCCATCTGTTCCCGAACCTTGCCAAAAGCGAAATACATATGGTTCGCTGTACTTGCAAATAAAATTGAATGAATTCCGACCTTCGGTGATGGCCTGCGTGCAAACTTCTTGATCTGTACGTACCGTACCAAAAACTACCACATTTCTTGTGGTTGTATCGGTTTCGGTCACATCAAATCCCCTAAATGTTGTACAACCATCAGGAATTTCATAGCTGATGATAACTTGATAGGTTTGGTTTAGCTGAAAGGACTCAGGTAATTCGGCGCTTACAATTCTAAGGGGTACAAAGTGAAAATTTGGACCATCATTTTTATTGCAAGAGTTTGCCGAAAGTAACAGGGTAACCGCCAAGAAAATGACAAAATACCTTTTCATTAGCAATAATAATTTAATACCAAGATGTGCCTTTCCTACAAAGGTTGCGTTATTACATGAAGGATGACCTTTGTTTTACCTGCAGGGAATTACTTAACGGTATTGATTGCCTCACGAATTTTGGCATCCAACTCTTCAAAAAGCTCAGGATTATCAAGTAATAGCCCTTTAACACTGTCGCGACCTTGTCCAAGCTTGGTGTCGCCATAGCTGAACCATGAACCACTTTTCTTAATGATTTCATACTCCACTCCCAAATCGATGATTTCGCCAACTTTAGAAATCCCTTCTCCGTACATGATATCGAATTCGGTGGTTCGAAAAGGTGGGGCAACTTTGTTTTTAACAACTTTGACCCGTGTTTTGTTACCTTGAACACCTCCGTCAGTGTCTTTTATCTGCGTAGACCTTCTAATATCCAATCTAACAGAGGCATAAAACTTCAGTGCGTTTCCACCCGTTGTAGTTTCAGGGTTTCCAAACATTACCCCGATTTTTTCACGCAACTGGTTAATGAATATAACGGTACAATGTGTCTTGCTTATTGAACCGGTGAGTTTACGAAGTGCTTGAGACATTAAGCGGGCATGAAGTCCCATCTTACTATCGCCCATTTCCCCTTCGATTTCACTTTTGGGAGTTAAAGCTGCAACCGAATCGATAACAACAATATCAATTGCCCCCGATCGAATTAGGTTATCGGCAATTTCTAGACCTTGCTCTCCATTGTCGGGTTGTGAAATAATCAAGTTGTCGATATCCACCCCTAGGTTTTCAGCATAAAAACGATCAAAAGCATGTTCAGCATCAATAAAAGCAGCAATACCTCCTTGTTTTTGAGCTTCGGCTATGGCATGCAATGTTAGTGTGGTTTTGCCAGAAGATTCTGGCCCATAAATTTCAATAACCCTTCCACGGGGATATCCACCAACACCCAAGGCGATATCCAAACCTAAAGAACCAGACGGAATCACCTCAACATCTTCGATGACGCTATCGCCCATTTTCATTACGGCACCTTTGCCATAGGTCTTATCTAATTTGTCAAGTGTAAGTTTGAGGGCTTTTAATTTTGCGTCTTTTTCCGAGCTCATGAATTCTTTTATTAGGGGTGCTAAATTACCATTTCTTTTCTTTTGTTACAATGTGGACGCAACCTTTTTAAAAAGGCGACATCTTAATTGAAAATGGTATAATCTAACTCAAATTGTATTCTGCTATTTACTCGTAGTGGGCAAAGGTGGCCACTTCCCTTTTAGTGTTTCTTTAAGAGTGCTATGAAGAAGGAAAAATGGAATGGCCAATAAAGAGTCTTGAATTTCAAGACTCTTTTTTTTTGTCACATCACAATGCTATATTCAAGAATATGTAGTTTCAATCAAGGTGTAACATACCATTTGACTTACCTAGCCAATAGTTCCTCTAAATATTATTATTTTTGCACTCAAATCATTTCTCAAACTTAAATTATTAGTATAGCATGCAACTGTACAATACACTAAGTGCAAAGGAAAGAGCAACGCTTATCGAAGAAGCTGGGCAAGAACGCCTGACCATCTCTTTCTATAAATATGCACATATTGGTAACCCGATCATTTTTAGAAATCATCTGTTCCTGCGATGGAATGAATTAGACGTTTTAGGTAGGATTTATGTCGCCTATGAAGGCATCAATGCGCAATTATCCGTTACTGCGGATAATTTTGAAGCCTTTAAAGAGCACTTGGATAGTATTTCCTTTCTAGAGAATGTACGTCTCAATATTGCTATTGAACAAGACAATCTTTCGTTTTTGAAATTGAAGGTAAAGGTCCGCAAGAAAATCTTAGCTGATGGACTAAATGATGACACCTTTGATGTGACCAATAAAGGAGTGCATGTAGGAGCGGAACAGTTCAATGAGCTGATTGACGACCCGAATACCGTTTTGGTAGATATGCGCAACCATTATGAAAGTGAAATAGGACATTTTAAAAATGCCGTTACCCCCGACGTAGATACCTTTCGCGATTCTCTGGATATTATAGAAAAAGATCTTGAAGACCATAAGGAAGATAAGAAACTGGTCATGTATTGTACAGGAGGAATACGTTGTGAAAAGGCTAGTGCATACTACAAACATAAGGGCTTCAAGCAGGTATACCAACTAGAAGGTGGAATCATAGAGTATGCACGTCAGGTAGAGCATAAAAATTTAGAGAATAAGTTCTTAGGAAAGAATTTCGTTTTTGACCATCGTCGCGGCGAGCGAATTTCAAAAGATGTGATAGCGCAATGCCATCAATGTGGTAAGCCCTGTGATACACATGAGAATTGTGCGAATGAGGCCTGTCACCTACTGTTCATCCAATGCGAGGAATGTGCAAAAAAGATGGACAACTGCTGCTCTACAGAATGTCAAAAAGTACATAATTTACCCTGGGAAGAACAGAAAAAACTACGGAAGGGAAAAGTGGTCAGCAACAAGATTTTTAAGAAAGGGCGATCAGCGGTACTTAAGTTTAAAAAGTAAGCGCTTTTTCCTTCAAATTGAAAATGCTCCCTACCAGATGAATACTTTCTTCCCATGTCAAATTGTAGTATCTTTACTTTTAAGTTTAGTATGAACCTTTTTTGGTAAAAGCTTGTCAAACTTAGCCCTTGGCAAACAGACTTTACCAAACCAACATATAAAATATGGGTTGTAGCAGTTGTTCGACCGGAAAGGACGGACAGCCACGTGGGTGCAAGAACAACGGCACTTGTGGTACCGATGGTTGTAACAAATTAACGGTTTTTGATTGGCTTTCGAACATGTCGCTTCCAAATGGAGAAAAACCGTTTGCGTTCGTTGAAGTTAGATTTAAGAACAGTAGAAAAGAATTTTTCAAGAATACCGATAACTTATCCTTTTCCATAGGTGATATTGTAGCTACTCAGGCTCAGTCAGGCCATGATATAGGGATGGTCACCTTGACCGGAGAATTGGTCAAGGTGCAAATGAAACGTAAGAAAGTCGACTTCAACGACCCTGAACTTCCCAAGTTATATCGGAAAGCATCTCAAAAAGATATAGACATATGGCGGAAGTGTCGTGACCGTGAAGAGGAAATTAAAAAACGCGCTCGTGAAATAGCCATCATTTTGAAATTGCAGATGAAAATCTCCGATGTGGAGTTTCAAGGAGACGGTTCAAAAGCAACGTTCTACTATACTGCGGAAGAACGAGTTGATTTTCGACAGCTCATTAAAGATATGGCCAAGGCCTTTGGTATTCGAATCGAAATGCGCCAAATTGGTTATCGTCAAGAAGCACAACGATTAGGTGGAATAGGCTCATGTGGCCGAGAATTGTGTTGTTCAACTTGGTTGACAGATTTCCGTTCGGTAAGTACTTCTGCGGCACGTTACCAGCAATTATCCTTGAATCCCCAAAAGTTGGCAGGCCAATGTGGAAAGTTGAAATGTTGTTTGAATTATGAGCTGGATGTTTATTTAGATGCGCTGAAAGATTTTCCATCCCAAGACACTAAATTACATACTGAAAAAGGACTCGCATTTTGTCAAAAGACCGACATTTTCAAAGGCAAGTTGTGGTTTTCTTACAAAGAAGACCCGGCCAACTGGCATGTGCTTACCAAAGACCAGGTGAAGGAGGTTTTGGAAAAAAACAAAAAGAAAGAAAAAGTAGTTAGCTTAGAGGAGTATGAGGCAGAAAATTTTGTAGATATTGAAGAACGTGTTGTTTTTGAAAATGTAGTTGGGCAAGATAGCCTCACTCGATTTGACAAACCCAAGCGAAGTAACAAAAGCCGTAACCGCAATAGGAATAGGAATAGAAACAAAAAGAAAAATGCGAGTGGCGCAAATGCCGGTAACAAGAACAAACCAAACAGCAATTCAAATACAGCTCGTAAAAACAAAAGTAGAAACAACAACAAAAATCGCAATCGTAACAAAAGCCGTGCGAAAAATGGGTAAGATTATATGCGCCTTAGTAATCACAGCTACCTTGGTTTCGTGTAATTCTGGATTGGTTAAATCTGAATACCGGGCAACGGATAATGGGTTCTGGAATAAAGATGATGTACTTGAGTTCTCGTTCTCCGAAATGGACTCTATACAGAAATACGATATGTTCATCAATGTTAGAAATGATGCAACATTTCCATACAACAACCTTTTTTTGATTGCAGAACTCAATTTTCCGGACGGAAATATCGTTACTGATACGTTGGAGTATGAAATGGCCCTGCCAGACGGTACCTGGTTAGGAAAAGGATATGGTAGCTTGAAAGAGAACAAATTATGGTATAAGGAAAACATCGTTTTCCCAACTTCTGGCGTATATACATTACGCGTTTCCCATGCCATGCGAAAAAATGGAAGTGTGAACGGGGTGATAAATTTGGAAGGAATTACCGACGTTGGTTTTGAAATAGTAAAAAGTAATAAGTAAAGCATATGGCAAAAGCCGTAAAGAAAAAGGGAAAACCATCCTTTTTTAAATTCATCAAATGGTTCTGGATTTTATTTGCTACAGTTATATTGACCGGAGTTTTATTCTTTTTGATTGCTTCTTGGGGATGGATGGGAGAGTTGCCCACTTTCGAGCGCCTAGAGAATCCACAAACAAATCTAGCAACTGAAGTACTCTCTTCTGATGGGGAAACCCTTGGAAAGTTCTATTTGGATGACAATAGAACCCCCGTACCTTTTACTCAATTACCTGAAAATATTGTTAGTGCTTTGGTTGCAACAGAAGATGCCCGCTATTTTGAACATGCAGGAATTGATGCTCGAGGGACTCTTAGGGCCTTTGCCTTTCTTGGGACAAGGGGTGGCGCCAGTACTATTTCACAACAGCTTTCGAAATTATTGTTTACCAAGAGAGCTTCCGATAATTTGTGGGAGCGCATTACGCAAAAAGCAAAGGAATGGGTGATTGCAACTCGTTTGGAACGACAATATACAAAGCAAGAGATTATTGCGATGTACCTAAATGAATATGATTTTGGATATGCAGCTGACGGAATTCGCTCGGCCTCGAGAATATATTTCGGTAAAGAACCCAACGCATTGAAGGTTGAAGAATCAGCAATGTTGGTGGGAATGCTAAAAAACTCTTCCCTCTATAACCCTATTCGAAGAGAGCAATTGGTTGTTGATAGACGTAACACAGTTTTAGGTCAAATGGCCAAATATAATTACATAACTGAAAAAGAAAAAGATTCGCTTCAGGCGCTGAAAATGGATGTCAATTTTAGTCCGGAAAATCATAGGGAAGGTATAGCTACCTATTTCAGAATGTACCTGCAACGTTTTATGAATGGTTGGATAGCCAAGAACCCTAAGCCTGCATTGGAGGGTGAACGTGATAAATACAGTCTTTATTTAGATGGATTGAAAATCTATACGACAATCGATTCAAGAATGCAGGCCAATGCTGAAGAAGCGGTCAGTATGCATATGAAGAAATTACAGGCAGAGTTCTTCAATCAGAACAAACCCGATCGTAATAAAACGGCACCCTTTCTTGATTTGGAAAAAAGTGAAATCGATTTGATCATGGAGCGCGCCATGAAGATTTCGCCCCGTTGGCGTTCTATGAAGGCCAATGGAAAATCAGAGGAGGAGATTCGAGAGTCCTTTACCAAAAAAACGGAGATGACCGTTTTTGATTGGGAAAGTGAGACAAAGGAAAAGGATACCGTAATGACCCCCATGGATTCTATTCGTTATTACAAGACTTTTTTAAGAACCGGTATGATGTCAATGGAACCACAAACCGGGCATGTAAAAGCATGGGTCGGAGGCATCAATTACAAACATTTTCAATATGACAATGTAATTCAAGGTGCAAGACAGGTTGGTTCCACCTTCAAGCCTTTTGTATATGCCGCAGCAATTGATCAGTTGCGTTTGTCACCATGCGATTCACTGCCTGATACCCAATATTGCATCGAAGCGAACAAACATGGCAATCCAGAACCATGGTGTCCTAGAAATGCCGATTTAAAATATTCCGGCAAGAACTATACTTTGAAAAGAGCATTAGCCAATTCGGTGAATACGGTTACAGCCCAACTAATAGATAGGGTCGGTCCAAAATCAGTAGTCTCCATTGCAAAGAACTCGGGTATTACCAGTGAAATTCCCGAGGTACCATCAATCGCCCTTGGTACGCTTGATGCAAATGTTTATCAAATGGTCGGGGCCTATGGTGCTTTTGCCAATCAAGGAGTTTACGTAAAGCCGGTAATGGTTACAAGAATTGAAGACAAGAACGGAACGGTATTATATGAATACGTGCCTGAGACCAAAGATGTGTTGAGCAAAGATGTTTCTTATGCCATGATCGATTTGATGAAAGGTGTAACCAAATTTGGATCTGGTGGAAGGTTAAGACATAAGTTTAATAAGAACACGACGGTTTATAAAGAAATCATTACGGGTTATCCCTATGAGTTTACAAATCCTATTGCAGGTAAGACCGGTACAACCCAAAACAATAGTGATGGGTGGTTTATGGGTATGGTTCCGAATTTGGTGACCGGTGTTTGGGTAGGGGGTGATAATCGCTCAGTACATTTTAAAAGTATAACCTATGGTCAAGGTGCTTCGATGGCGCTGCCTATTTGGGGTTTATATATGAAGAAGAACTATGAAAATGAAGAGCTTGGTATTTCTAAAGAGGATTTTGTCAAACCTGACAATCTATCTATAAATGTAGATTGCACTAAAATTTTGGCAGATGCGAAAAAGAACACCGATTCCGATGATGATTTAGAAGACTTGGATTTCTAACATAGTTGATTTTCCCTTTCAGGAATAGAAAAAATTTTCAGATTAAATGCGTTGGCTTTTTACAAAAAGCCAACGCATTTTTCTTTTTAAAAGATGTAAATTGTAGTTTCTCTTAGTAAGAGGAATTTCTAAAGAAATAGGTATATGATTCATAAGGTAGTAAATGGCGTTGCCGATGCATTGGAAGGAGTACGTGATGGCATGACTTTCATGCTAGGGGGATTTGGCTTATGTGGTATTCCTGAGAATGCGATTGCTGAATTAGTGCACATGGAAGTTAAGGACATTACTTGCATTTCAAACAATGCAGGAGTCGATGACTTTGGACTAGGGCTCCTTCTGCAGAAAAAGCAAATAAGGAAAATGATTTCTTCCTATGTGGGTGAGAATGATGAATTTGAACGTCAAATGTTGAGTGGTGAACTGGAAGTTGAACTGACCCCTCAAGGAACACTTGCTGAAAAATGTAGAGCTGCCCAAGCGGGGTTCCCTGCATTTTATACTCCTGCAGGTTATGGTACTGAAGTGGCGGAGGGTAAGGAGACCCGAGAGTTCAATGGAAAAATGTACGTTTTGGAGATGGCTTATAAGGCCGATTTCTCTTTTGTAAAAGCTTGGAAAGGAGATGAAGCAGGGAATCTCATATTTAAGGGGACAGCTCGGAATTTTAATCCTTGTATGTGTGGAGCAGCAAAAATCACGGTTGCTGAGGTAGAAGAACTTGTCCCTGCAGGAGAATTAGACCCCAATGAAATCCATGTGCCTGGCATCTTCATAAAGCGGATTTTTCAAGGGAAGGATTACGAGAAAAGAATTGAGCAACGAACAGTTAGACACAGAAGTTAAACATGTTAGATAAAAATGGAATAGCGAAGCGCATTGCAAAAGAAGTCAAAGATGGTTATTATGTGAACCTTGGTATTGGTATTCCGACCTTGGTTGCCAACTTTGTAAGGGAAGATATCAGTGTCGAATTCCAAAGTGAAAATGGGGTTCTGGGCATGGGTCCTTTTCCTTTTGAAGGCGATGAAGACGCCGATATCATCAATGCAGGCAAGCAGACGATTACTACGCTGCCTGGAGCATCGTTTTTTGATTCGGCAACAAGCTTTGGAATGATTCGTGGTCAGCATGTGGATCTCACTATTCTAGGGGCCATGGAAGTCTCTGAGACCGGAGATATTGCCAATTGGAAGATTCCGGGTAAGATGGTCAAAGGAATGGGTGGCGCTATGGATTTGGTAGCTTCTGCTGAAAACATTATTGTGGCAATGATGCATACCAATCGAGCCGGAGCCTCGAAATTGTTAAAGAGATGTTCATTGCCATTGACTGGGGTTGGGTGTGTGAAAAAAATAGTAACAAACCTGGCGGTTTTGGAAGTAGTTCCTGAGGGATTAAAACTGTTAGAAAGAGCACCGGGGGTTAGCATCGAAGAAATTCAAGACGCAACGGAAGGCACTTTGTTGGTAGAAGGCAACGTTCCCGAGATGAAAATTTAACCGAGCATGATGTAGTTCATCGAAAAACTTGACGCTTCATATTTTTCACAACATTTTAGGTTCACTTCACAACAATAGTTTCGTCATCGCTGCGTTAGATACTACATTTGCTTTGTAATTAACCAAAAAGTTATATCCCAAGTCTAACTTTTAAACCTACAAACATGGAAGCCCAAATGAACCAGATACCTACTAGAGATGAAGTACAAGTTTATAAGAATGATTACTTCAGTGGCATGATGCTATTAATGAAAAGACTATTTATGCTATAAGTTTTTACCCAAAAGAAATTTTAAAAAGAGCAGCTTCCCCAAAGGCTGCTCTTTTTCTTTTCCTATTTTTGAGCTTATCGTATTAATATGCCATTAAAGTTTCTAAAATGTACTGATAGCGACTTAGACAAACTGGTTGAAATTTCTAGAAAAACATTTGTTGACGCCTTTGAAAAAGACAATGATGCCGAAGATTTTCATACCTACATTGAAAGGGCTTTTGAAAAAAGCAACATTGAAAAACAATTACAAAGTGAACATTCAGTGTTCTATTTTGTTTTCAAAAATGGGGTCATAGCCGGATATTTCAAGCTCAATGAGCATACTGCTCAAACCGATATAAAGTCGGAAGAATCCATCGAGTTAGAACGTATTTATGTTTTAAAGGAGTTTCAAGGAAATCAAATTGGGAAAGAGATGCTTCAGGAAGCCGAGAAAATCGGGGTTCAAAAAAACAAAGAATTTCTTTGGCTTGGGGTTTGGCAAAAAAATATAAACGCCATTCGATTTTATGAAAAATATGGTTTTGTAAAATTCGGAACGCACCCCTATTATATTGGTAAAGACAAACAGACAGATTGGTTAATGCGGTTTGATTTGACTAACTTTCAGAAGAAATAAAACCAATCGAAGATGAAACATTTTTTGGCAGGACTGCTAATAGCAACTACAACTTTCAGTGCAGCCCAAGACAACTATTATTTCCCTGAAAGAAATGAGACATGGCAAGAAAAGCAGCCAAAAGATTTGAAAGTAAATCCGAAAGATTTACAGGAAGCTGTTGCTTTTGCCGAACAAAATGAATACTCGGGATCACGCGATTTACGAATCGCTATTTTGAAAGGTTTTGAAAGAGAACCATTCCATCAAATTTTAGGCCCAACCAAAAAACGTGGAGGCCCAGCAGGAATGATTTTGAAAAACGGTTATATCATTGCAAAATGGGGTGATACGAAACGGGTTGATATGACATTCAGTGTAACAAAAAGTTTCTTGTCGACAATGGCCGGCCTTGCAGAAGATAAAGGGCTCATCGCCAACACTAGTGATAAGGTAGCCAGGTACATTTGGGATGGCACCTTTGAAGGTGAACACAATTCCAAAATAACATGGGAACATCTATTGCAACAAAATTCTGCATGGTCGGGAGAGCTATGGGGAGGTAAAGATTGGGCTGATAGACCACCTCGAGAAGGTGGAATTGATGATTGGAAATTTGAAAAACCAAAGGAACCTGGAACGGTTATGGAATACAATGATGTACGGGTAAACGTTCTTGCCTATTCCCTTACGCATGTTTGGCGTAATCCAATGCCATTGGTGCTAAAAGAGAATATTATGGACAAAATAGGTGCTTCAACAACTTGGCGCTGGCACGGTTATGAAAATGCATGGGCAGAAATTGATGGACTCAAAATGAAATCAGTAACCGGTGGGGGCCACTCAGGCGCTGGAATTTTCATCAGCGCGGAAGATATGGCTCGCTTTGGGCTACTATTCTTGAATGATGGCAAGTGGGATGATGAACAAATTATTAGTGAATCTTGGATTCAAAAGGCAACTACGCCCTCTGTCCCCAATGTGAACTATGGTTATATGTGGTGGTTAAACAAGAAGGGAGACCGTCACTGGGAGGGCCTTTCAGAAAATATTTACTATGCCGCTGGTTTCGGAGGTAATTTCATTGTCATTGACAAAGAAAATGGCTTGGTTGTAGTAACACGGTGGTTAGAGCCTAACAAAATAGGAGAATTCATGACAAAAATTAACGCAGCACTCAATTAGAGGTTGCATAGTATTTCAGTAGCCTTTTCTAAGGTCTCTTTTTTCTTAGCGAAGCAGAACCGCAATACTTTATCATCACGATTATCCATGTTAAAGGAAGAAATGGCAATACTCGCCAGTTTGTAATCGACAATTAGTCTTTTGGCTAGATGTTCATCACCTTCGTCCGTGACAGAAGTATAATCCAATAATTGAAAATAAGTGCCCTGAGACGGGGTGAATTTAAATTTGGAATTTTCAAGGCGCGATAAAAAGTAGTCCCGTTTTTCTTGATAAAAAGCATTCAGATCCAGATAATGTTTCTCATTTTCGAGATATTCTGCTAGGGCCCTTTGCACTGGGTGGTCAACACAAAAAACGGCAAATTGATGTACATTGATAAACTCCTTCATAAGCTCGGCGGGGGCCACGCAATAGCCCATTTTCCATCCGGTGACGTGAAAAGTCTTACCAAAAGAGGCGCAGACAAAACTTCGGGAGGCCAAGTCATCAAAACGAGATGCGCTCTGATGTTCAGCTCCATCAAAAACTATGTGTTCATAGACTTCATCGCTAACCAAAATGATATTTGTAGGTCTTAAGATTTCCTGAAGTTTTAGCATGTCCTCCTTAGAGAATATGCGACCACTCGGATTGTGAGGAGTATTAATGATGATCATTCTGGTCTTTGGGCTGATTTTTTCTTTGAACTCTTCCCAGTCCACTTCATAATCCCCCGCCCTCAATTGAAGTCCTATTGGAATGCCACCATTAACCTCGATGGCCGGTTCATAACAATCGTAACACGGTTTTAGTACGATAACTTCATCTCCAGGATGGACAAAGGCGGTTATTGCCGTGAAAATAGCTTGGGTGGCACCAACGGTTACCGTTATTTCTTTCTCTGGGTCATAACTTCTACCATGCAATTTTTCGATTTTTTTTGAAATGATTTCGCGAAGCTTAAAATAGCCTTGCATCGAGGCGTATTGATTATGACCGGCTTTCATAGCTTCCGTGACCAAATCCATTAATTGCTGATCGGCTTCAAAATTCGGAAAACCTTGAGATAAATCGATTGCTTCATGTTCTCTCGCGAGATTGCCTACAGTTGTAAAAATGGTGGTTTTTACATTAGGCAGTTTTGATACTATTTCTTTTGAGTCAACCATATTAAAAAGAGTATGGCCTAAAATTAAGTAATTATAGATTGCTACTGAGGTAGAAACTTGTTTAAAAATTGTTTGTCACCTTCGGCCTGCAATTGTCTTGCCAATGAATTATCAAAGGAGATTCGGATGAGTTCAAGAATGGCTTTTGAGTTAGACCGTGTTAGACTATTTGTACGATAGACGACATCTCGAATAGTTGAAAAGCTAACATCGGTAACGGTAGCGATATTTGCAAAGTCGTCTTTGCTGGAATTTCTTCTTAAGGTTATTGAAAGTTTTTCAGTAATGGGCTTTCCATAGTCTTCTTCTTTGAACATAAGCTGATCGATATTTGTGATTAGTGTCTTGAACTTACAACGTTTAGTTGCGTATTTCACTATATTTGTTTGTAAACGAATTACAAATAATGCAATAATAGTACGCATACAACAAAATATGTAAGATTATTACGCAAATTACAATTTTATGCTTATACTAAAGCAACTAAGACGAAAAAAAAGTATTAATCAGTCAGATTTGGCAAAGGCCATAGGTGTAAGCTTGCGTACGATTCAACTTTATGAAAAGGAGAATGCCAATATCCCTATCAAAAATCTAAATAAACTCGCCGATTATTTTGATTTGGGAATAGATCAGCTATATGCTCAAGAGGTAAATGAGGAAGTTGTTTCCTATGACAAACAAACTACGCGATCCAAAAAAGGCCATACTATTCGAAAGTTGGCTCCAGGAAAGTATTTGCTGTCAGTTCCTTTAATAACGGAGGATAGTTTAAAAAGCTATTTAGAACATATCAGTGATACAGATTTTTTAAAAGAACTACCTTGTATTGGTTTTGTGATTGATCAAGTTTCGATTTCGAGCTATCTAGCATTTGAAATTTCGAATAGTTCTATGGACAATGGTCTTACCAATCGAATACCCCAGAAAAGTATTGTTCTCGCTAAGCAAGTATCTTCGAGAGAAGTAACAAAAAGAATCAACGAGGACAATTCATATTGGGTTATTGCACTGGAGAATGATTTAATGTGCAAAGAAATTACGGCATATAATAAGAAGGAAAAATCAATAACTTGCCATAGCTTGAATAGATCGCCTGAATATCAGGATTTTGAGGTGCTCATTGATGAGGTCAAAGCGTTTTTTAGAGTAGTGAGAAAACAACTGGATTAACCCCTTTGCTCTTTTAAATGAGACACTACTTCTTTCAAGCATGTGTCCAAGTTTTTTTTAACCTCACTTTCCCAAAACCGGAAAACCGTATAGCCCAAGGTTTTCAACTCTCGATTTACCTCCTTATCACGCTGAATATTACGCTCGAATTTAGCAACCCAAAAATCACGATTGGTTTTTAGCTTTGGTTTGCGTTCCTCCCAGTTACGGGCATGCCAGTAGTCTCCATCGACGAAGACAACGGTTTTGTATTTTTTAAGAACAATATCGGGTCTTCCGATCAGTTTTCTGTAATCCACTCGATAACGATACCCTGCGGCATATAGGGCTTTCCGAAATGCCATTTCGGGTTTGGTATTCCGCCCGCGTATCTTACCCATGATCTTAGAACGTTCAGGAGTAGTGTAGAAGCCGGACTCTTCATTGAAACGGGGTACTTTGATCGGGTCTTCCGTATAGTTCTTTGACATACTTTAAAGATAGCAAAAAGGCAAGAAAAGGTAAAAACCACTTTAAGGTTTAACCAATCTTGCTAGATTTCGGATTGCATTTCAAATGCTGTTCAAATCGAGTAATTTTGGGTTTTATAGTAGCATGTCAGAACCCAAGAAAAACCAACAGCAACTTTTATATATCAATAGAATTAATAGGGTAGTTGAGTATATCGATACCAATTTGGATCAAGAACTATCCTTGGAAAAACTATCGGAAATTGCCTGTTTTTCACAGTATCACTTCCATAGGATATTCTCTGCCTTGTTAGAAGAGACCCCAAACAGTTTTATCACTCGCAGACGTATCGAAAAAATAGCCGGGCGTCTTCTTTTTAAGGATCGTACGGAATCGCTGACCGCTTTGGCCCAACAGTATGGTTTCAAAAGTATTAATTCCTTCTCGAGGGCTTTTCGGAATTTTTACGGCATATCGGCTTCCGAATTTCAAAAAAGAGGACATAGTGAGTTTAGCAAGATTGGTAAAACGAAAAGCAAGAACGGCAAAAAGGAAGTATCCTTTGAAAAATACTTTTACACCATTAATAATCTTAAAAAGTGGTTACAAATGAAAACAAAAGTAGAAGTAAAAGTGATGCCTGAATTAAAACTGGCCCACATCAGACATCAAGGAGCTTATCCTGAAATTGGAAGAGCATTCGAGAAGTTGACAAAATGGGCAGGGTCAAGAGGGTTGCTGAATTTCCCTGAAACTAAAATGGTAGGGATCTATTATGATAGCCCTAGGGTAACGGACGAATCAAAAATGCTATCAAGTGCATGTATGACTATCGATGATGGGGTCGAGGTATCGGGTGAGGTCGGAAAGCTTACCATCCCAAAAGGAAAATTTGCCGTAGGGTATTTTGAGATAAGTAATGATGAATTTGAAAAGGCATGGAATAGCATGTCACTATGGATTCCTGAGAACAATTTTGAATTAGGCGATGGACTCCATTATGAGATTTACCACAATGATGCAAAAACACATCCCAAAAACGTATGGTTTGTAGAAATTTGTATTCCTGTAAAATAAAAGGAAAACATCCCAGCGACGGTTACTGTTCGGTTGGGATACTTTTTTTGAATAGTCTTGTAATGTGAATTGGTATTAGAAGAATCTAGGAGATTTAAGCTTGGTAATCCTAGGTATCAAATTGAATCTTAAAAAGAGTTCGTGGCTACCTGCATTATAATTTCCAAGATTAGTGGTCGTATAGTCGTAAGAGTAGCCAAACTGGAACTTCGGTGAAATATAAAAGCCCAATAAAGCGTTTATCGAATCGTTCCATCGATAACTTAGGCCCAAGTGTAGTTTCTCGTTGATCAAGAAATTGGCCGATACATCGAATATTAAGGGAGCCCCATCGGCATACTTGACAAAAGTAGAAGGCTTGAACTTTAACGAAGGGTTTAATGTAAATACATACCCTCCTATTAAATATAGATGCATACGATCAGTTCCTATGGCCTCCTTGATGTCATCGTATCTTTGATTTTTAATAAGGTTTGGTGTTGAAATGCCTAAGTAGGCATTTTCAGTATAGTAAAATATTCCTGGGCCTATTGAAGGTAATAGCTTTCCGTTAATGTTTTCCTGAAAGGCGACATCAGGGTCTTTGTAAATTCCCTTGGACCAATCTACTGAAAGGTACCTGCCCCCGGCTTTAAGGCCAAAAGCCAGCCTATGTCCCTTTCTGTTTAAAACGATACTATGGGCATAATTGACATCAAAATAAACTTCATTCGAAGGCCCTAGTTCATCCCGTACAATAGAAAGCCCTAGCCCACTGAAAAGTTTAAGGGGCGTATCGATACCCAAACTTATTGTTTTTGGTGAGCCTTTTATATTTACCCATTGATTACGGTATAGGGATGTAATTGTTGGGTGACCTTGAGACCCGGCATATGCTGGGTTCACTGACATGGTATTGTATTGATATTGGGTATATTGTGGTTCTTGCTGTGCCGTACAAATGATGCACACCAAGCAGAACAGTGCTAGAAGACCTTTTTGTAAATTGTTGTTCTTCGATTTCATTTTTTCCTTTTAGCGGGTAATATAGAGCCAGCCTGTCTTGTGTTGTGTCGTATTGTCCCCCAGGTCTAAAACATAATAGTAGGTTCCTACGGGTAATTTTTCGCTTGTGTTTATAGTCGACCTTCCTTGGGAGGTTCCATCCCAATCGTTCTTATATCCAATCGTCTCGAACACCTTGTTCCCCCATCGGTTGTAAATCTCCAAATGGTTGTCAGGATAGTTTTCGATACATTCAATGTAAAAGAATTCGTTGCTACTATCTCCATTAGGGGAGAACTCGTTATAGACCAATAGGCAATCTTCTTCAAGGGTAACTGTGGCCTCATCGCTGTCGTTATCCATATTTGGATCTAATTGATCTAAACTCATCAGGGCGGCAATATTTCTATGTTCACCTTCTTTTTCTAAAATTGCTTCTATGGTGAGAACGGCCGATTCCTGCCCTGGAAGGGATTGAATACTCCAGGTTCCTAAGGGTTCATCATAAACACCTAAAGAGGTGTCGGATGAATCAAAGGTATAACCACTTGGCAGTACTTCTTCAATGAGTATTGTTGTTGCATCTGTAGTACCTAGGTTTTCAGCCGTAATGGTAAAGCTTACAACGTCACCAACAGAAGCGGAAGTAGGTGCTACACTTTTCGTAATGGCAATATCGGTCTTAGGTATCGATACATCCTTAACGCTATCCTCATCGTCTTCCGACTGGTCGCCATCATCATTGTTGGGAGTGGAATCCGAATCATGTAGATCACTTGCAGTTACCTGTGCAATATTTACATATTCATCCGGTGCTCCCGAAGGGATATTTACCATTACAGTATAGGATAATGTTAGGGTTCCAATTGGTACGTTTGCAATGTCCCAAGTGATGGTATTACCTGTAAGGATTCCTGCATCCGAGATGGATGCTGCATCAACGGTAAACCCGATTGGTACAATGTCTTCTACAACCACATTTGTCGTCGTATTAGGGCCATTGTTCATTAAACGAAGAGAAAAAGTAATCGTTTCCCCTACGTTGGGTGTATTGTTGTCGACCGATTTGTCTAGACTCAAATCGGCAGTGGACACAAAAATGGTTGTTATACTGTCCTCGTCGTCCTCGGACTGGTCGCCGTCGTCGTTGTTCGGAGTTGAATCCGAATCATGCAGGTCGCTGGCCGTTATCTGTGCGATGTTCTTGTATTCATCGGTCACCCATGTTGGTTCATTCACGGTAGCAGAGTATGAGAGTACAAGACTTCCTGTATTCAAGGTTGCGATATCCCAAGTGATGGTGTTCCCTGTGCGTGTCCCTCCGTTTGAGATTGAAGTGTCATCCACGGTAAACCCGATCGGTACAATATCCGCTATGGAAACATTGGTAGCATCCGCATCGGTGGTAACTTCTATTTCAAATGTCAGGTTGTCTCCGACATTAGGGGTATTGGACGAACCACTGGCCAGACGTTTGTCAAGGCTCAGGTCGGCGGTAGCGATGTTGACATCGGGAACATCGTCCTCGTCGTCCTCGGACTGGTCGCCATCGTCGTTGTCTGGGGTGGAGTCGGGGTCGTGCTGGTCCGACTTGGTTACCTGTGCTATGTTCCTGTACTCATCGGAGGCTCCC